>JAEUIF010000957.1 GCA_016795185.1 Planctomycetia bacterium
TATCGGACGACGACCGGCTGAGCCGGCATATTGCGGAGCGTGCCGGCAGCCCGTTCCGGGCCTACCGGCGCCGGCCAGCGACCGCCGCAAGCTAGGTAAACTGGGCAGGCTATTGGCAAAAGCAGAGTGGGTCTTGGACCCTCCCGTTGGCTCAGCGTCGCACGGTCATTTGCACCGGAGAAGTCTGGGCCTGCCGGGCCGGATCGTAGTATTCGTACACGCGCGCCGCGGGCGTCGTCACGCGCACCGGCAGCACCGCCCGCAACTGATAGTTCAGTTCCAGCGGCTGGCCGGGTTCCAGGCTCCGCAGGTAGATGATGAGCTGGCGGCCCGTCACCTGCATCTTGCCGATGACGCCCTGTTCCGCTTGCTTCATCAGGTCGTCGATGACGGGCGTGAAACCCGCCGGCACCGGCAGCATCACCATGACCATCGGCGATGTATTCTTCGTGCGATTGCGCACCGTCGCGTTGACCCGCACCACGTCGTTGACGTTCAGCTCGGTGCGGTCGTAGTTCAGGTCAATGGCCAGCGCCCCTGCCGGCGGCACCTTCTCGGTGACCGGCACGTGATGGCGGTAGGCCACCTGGTAGCCCGCGCCGGTGGCGGTGGTTTCATCGACCGTCAGCTTGTTGTCGCCGGGCTTCAGGTGCTCGGTCAGGTCGAGCAGTTGCATCACGTCGCTCTGGTCGGCCGGGATGACCAGCCTGCGTTTCAGGCCATCGCCCAGGGTAATCTCGATGCGCCGTTCCTGCTCGCGGCCGACGGGCTTGCCGGTCCCAGCCAGCAGGGCTTTCAGCGCCAGTACCGTGGCTTGCGTGGAATGCCAGGTGCCATTGGCATCCTTCTGCTGCACCAGCCAGGCCAGCGCGCCGCCGACGGCCCCGCTGGTCTGGTTGCCACGCAGCAGGGCCAGCGTGGCCAGCGCCGTGGTTTCCACGCTGCCGCTCTGCCCCGCGCCGTGGAAGACGGTGCGCTGGTCGTCCGATTGCGCCCACCAGACCAGCTTGCCGTCGACCGAAGTGCGCTTCAGCTCTTCGAGTCGCTTCAGGTATGGCTGGGCGCTGGCCTTTTCCAGCGAGAGCAGCGCGTTGCACGTCAGCGCCAGCAGATACGGGTTGTGAATGGCCTGCGGCGGGCGGGCGAGCAGGTATTGCCGCACCGCCAGGGCGCGGTCGCCGTCGGCGGGCTGTCCGTCGAAGACCGCCCAGCCGATGTAGGCCGTAGTGGCATAGTCCGCGTCGGCGGAATACTGCACGTTGCCCGCCAGGCGCACGGCCTGGTCGGCCTGCCAGGAGCCGTCGGGCCGCTGCTGTTCAAGCAGCCATTGCCGGGTGCGGGCGATCAGGTTCGGATCGACCTCGTGGACCTTGGCCATATCGACGAATTCCATCAGACCGTAGGCGGTCAGGGTGCGGTTGGCCGGCGGGCGGCCGTACCAGTCGAAGCCGCCGCCCTGCACCTCGAAGCCCAGCAATCGCTGATAGCCCAGGTGAATGTACTGCCGGGCCTTCTTCTCCACTTCCGGCGCGCCCTTGCCCGTGCGCCGCAGGTAGTCGAGGGCCAGGATGTTCGGATAGGTGGTCGAGGACGTCTGCTCGAAGCAGCCCGACGGCATCCGGAAAATGTTGTCGATGCCTTCTACCAGCTGGCTGAAGTTCGACGGGTAAATCTTCAGGAAGAGCTTCGGGCTGCCCTCGATGGCTTCCTGCGGCACCGTCAGCGTCAGATCGACAGGGCGGATCAGGGTGCCGTTGACCACGCGCTCGACGCGCTGGCCGTCGGGCACGATTTCGATGACGCGCTTGATGGCATCGCCGACCTGGCCGGCGTTGGCCCGCACCAGCAGCGACTGGAAGCCGACCTTGTTGGCCTTCAGGGTGAAGCGGACTTCCTTCTGCTCGTTCGGCTTCAGTTCGACTTCACGATTGCCCGATTCGCCGTTCAGCAGCGCGAACCAGTCTTCGGCTTGCAGGCCGAGCGTCACGGTCTGCGGCTTCGACAGGTAGTTGTAGACCACCGCCGGCACCGTGACCTCGTCGCCGCGCGTCAGGCTGATGGGCAGGTTCAGGTCCACGAAGAACGGCTGGAACACCTTGATCGGCTCCGACGAAGCGCCGAGCTTGCCGTCCGCCGTCACCGCCGACGCGGACAGCCGCCAGGTGGTGATGGAGTCCGCCAGTTCGATGTTCACGCTCGCCCGGCCCTGGTCGTCGGTAATGACTTCGGGCTTCCAGAGCAGCGTTTCAGGGAAGAACTCCCGGATGCGCACCGGGGCGGGCGGTTCCTCGGCGGGTGGCGCAGCGCCGGCCGGTTCGGTCTTCGTCTCGTTGCCGAATGCCGGAGGAGCGGTTTTCGTTTGAGGTTCCTGCGCGACCGTCCGATCTTCGAGCATGACTTCGCCACGCGCCGCACACACATCCGCGGATGCGAATGAACCACCGCCGAGACTTCCGATACTCATCGCAACCGTCTGAAACAGTTTCGACGAGTTGCTTCCCAGCAGTTGGATCGAACTCAAGAACACCATGATGCAAATACATACGAAGACCGTGATTCCCAGCACGGTCGATGCCGTCGATCCCGCCGGAACAGCCTGTTTCTGGACTAGCTTCCGCTCCGCGCGCGCTTCGTCCCACTCGGCCAGCAAATCCCGCATGGTCTGTATCGGCCGCACGATGATGCAGAAATGCACCAGCCCCGCGCCAATCAGTAGACCGACGAACACCAGCCAGCCAGTGTTGACCCATTCCAGTCCCCGACGCTGCGTTTCCTTGAGTTGCCGTTCGCTATTCGGCGTACTGGTGCCTTGCAGTGA
>JAEUIF010001211.1 GCA_016795185.1 Planctomycetia bacterium
AGCCGAGTGGTCTTCCACAATCACTTCGCCGCCGGCTTCGGCTTGCCGCCGTTCCGTACCACCAGTTGCACGAGTGCCTTCAGCTTGCGATGGGCCGCGGTGCGGCCCTGGGCCAGCTGCTGCGCCTCGGCCACGCTCAGGTGCGGATCGGGGAACGGCAAGCGGGCGTAAGCGCTGGTCAGCGGCATGTCCAGCTCGTAGTGCCGATTGCGCAAGGGCACCTCGATGCCCCATTCACGCAGCAGGTTCAGATCGCGGTAAAAATCGCGCACATCGACCTTCAGTTGCTTGCGCAGCATGTCGCGGGTTTGCGGTCGTTCGCTCAGCAGCAGCACGAGCCGATGCAGCCGCGCGGCACGGGCCGCCGTGACGGTACCCGGCTCGCCCGGCGACCGTGAATTCCGTTTGGCCATGACCTCTCCCCCGCCTGGGCGTCCGTTCCGTTCCACCGTTGGCGGTGCGCTGGAAATCTCCCGTCCCGGCTGCTAAGGTTACGCCTGTTCCGCTGTCCCTTCCGCACGACCGCCGCCCCGCATTGGGGCTTTGATCGTAAGTTCGCCGGGAAGCGAAATCAAGATGCTGCGCACCCATTGTACGTCGGGCTTTCCAGCCCGACTGAAGCGCCGGAGTTAAGCGGGACAGCCGCAGTGGACGCAAGTGGCTTTCCGGCGCTTCGTGTCGGGCTGGAAAGCCCGACGTACGACAACCAACGCAGTGGGAGATTCACAATGCCCGATCTCGATTACCTGGTCATCGCCCCGCACCCCGACGATGCCGAGCTATGCGTCGGCGGCACCATCGCGCTGCTGAAAGCCGAGGGCGCCCGCGTCGGCATCCTCGACCTGACCGACGGCGAGCCGACGCCGCACGGCAGCCCCGAAATCCGCCAGGCCGAGACCTTCGCCGCCACCCAGGCGCTGGGCATCGACTGGCGCGGCAACCTCGGCTTGCAGAATCGCCTGCTGCAACCGACGCTGCACGCGCGCGGCTTGCTCGCCGGCATGCTGCGCGACCTCCGGCCACGCATCCTGTTCGCGCCGTACTGGGAAGACGCCCATCCCGATCACGTCGCGGCCAGCGCGCTGGTCGATGCCGCCCGCTTCTGGTCGAAGCTGACCAAGACCGAGCTGCCGGGCGAACCGTTCTATCCGCACCGCATCTACTACTACTTCAGCGGGCACCTCCGGCAGCACGTCAAGCCGTCGTTCATCGTGGACATCTCCGCGCACCTGGAAACCAAGCTGGCGGCGGTGCGCTGCTTCCATTCGCAGTTCATCGCCGGCCGCAGCACCGCGCCGCCGACCTTCCTGGACGAGGTGCGCGATCGCGCGCGGTACTGGGGCTGGGCGATCGACGCGGTTTTCGGCGAACCATTCCTGTGCCGGGAAGAAGTTGGGTTGCGGAGTCTGCGGGATTTGACGTGAGCGCGGCCGACGCCGTGCGGAAGGCTGCGCGGGTTGGTGGAGCTGCGCGGCGGGCAGCCGGGACGATGTCCGGCTGTTTTTGCCCGATGTCAAAGCTGCCCCTGGGAAAGTGACGATATAGCTCAAGAGCGGCGGAAGGGACGCCGAGCGCAACCGTCACGCTATCCCTGGGGTGGGCTGGTGCATCGCGAATTCAATGTGCTGGCGTTGATCAAGGGCAACGAGCGTTACGTCTTCGTCTTCGACGACGACAGCCGCAATGAATTGCTCGATGCGTTTCGCGATCAGGCCGCCAACCCGAACCTGAGCTTCACCTGGTTCGACGCCGCCCTGCTAACGGACAAGGCGCGAGAGCAAGCCCGGCAAGCGGTGGCCGGCGATGCCCGCAAGCTCAACGTCCGGTCCTCCGACGATTGACCAACGCCGCTGGCGGCTTAGTGCCGTATCAAGGGACTTGTTGTTCAAGGGAGTCTGACTGGGTGCCATGCCCACGGCTTTGCGTGGGCATGGGATCGCAAAGGCTTCTCATGCCCACGCAAAGCCGTGGGCATGGCACCCAGGGTATTCGTTGCACAACAGGTCCATTGGCCAAACACGAGCACCACGGAAATCCGCATCATGGAAGAAGCACTGGCCGAGTTCCTGCGCCACCTGGGGCTGGAGAAGAACGCCTCGGCGCACACGGTCAAATCCTACCGCGAGGATTTGACGCAGGCGCTGGAGTACTTTCGCCTACGGTATCCGGACCGCGTGCTGGACCCGTCGCTGCTGACTTCGCGCCTGTTGCGTGCGTATCTGGCCTGGCTGCACGAGCAGGGCTACGCGAAGACGACCATCGCCCGGCGCGTCTCGGCGGTGCGTTCCTGGTGCCGGTTTATGTGCCGGCAGGGCATCCTGAGCACCAGCCCGGCGGACGGCCTGCGCGGCCCGCGCCAGGACAAGAAACTGCCGCACTTCCTCGGTGTGGAAGAGACCGGCAAGCTGCTCGAAACGCCGCCGCTGGAAGGGCCGCTCGGCCAGCGCGACCGGGCCATCCTGGAAACGCTGTATTCGGGCGGCCTGCGCGTCAGCGAGCTGACGGGCCTGAACCTCGATGACATCGACCTGGCCTCGGGCACGCTGATGATCCGGGGCAAGGGCAAGCGCGAACGGCTGGCGCTGCTCGGCGAGACGGCCTCCGGCGCGCTGGCCGACTGGCTGGAAGCCCGCGCCGCCGTGCTCCAGGGCCGCAGCCAGGCACAGCCGGCGGTGTTCCTGAATCAGCGTGGCAGCCGGCTGACTTCGCGCAGCGTCGGCCGCTTGCTGGAGAAGTACCTGGCGAAAGCCGGCCTCGACCCGCGCGCCAGCCCGCACACGCTGCGGCACAGCTTCGCGACGCACTTGCTGGACAACGGCGCGGATATCCGCAGCGTCCAGGAGCTGCTGGGGCATCAGAACCTGAACACCACGCAGATTTACACCCATGTAACGACGAACCGATTGCGGGAAAGCTACGACAAGGCGCACCCGCGGGCCGGCTAGTGACTCGGTCCGCACAGCGGACCCTACGAAATTCCGTAGGGTCCGCTGTGCGGACCAGTGGTAGCGCCCGCAAGTGAGATTCGACGCGACGCAGCACGAAGCGGAATAGGAGTACCAGGCGATGCACCGCGCGATGTTCTGGCTGATGCCCTTGTGGCTGCTCTGCGCTGCCGTCCCCGTCCGCGCCGCCGAGATTCAGTGGCGGAGCGACTACAACACCGCCCGTAAAGAAGCGACCGAGAAGAACCGGCCGCTGCTCATCGACTTTGGCACCGAGAACTGCTTCTGGTGCAAGCGCCTCGATGCCAGCACCTTCCTGGACCCCAGCGTCGTCAGCCTGGTCAACGAGAAGTTCGTCCCGCTCAAGGTGGATGCGGAGAAGGAAGCCCAGCTGGCCAAGTCGCTGCAAATCACCAGCTACCCGACCATCGTGTTTGGCTCGCCGGACGGCAAAATTCTCGGCACCGTGGTCGGCTTCAAGGAAGCGCCCGAGTTCCTGACGATCCTTCAGCGCAACGCCACGGTCGCACCCGCCGTGCCGGCGGCCCCGGACTGGATGATGCGCGATTTCGCGGAAGCCGGCAAGGCGGTGGCTACCTCGGACTACGCTCGCGCCTTGACGCTGCTGAAGGCCATCGTGCAGGACGGCAAGGACCGGCCGGTGCAGCTGAAGGCCAGGCAGGTGATGCAGGACATCGAGCAGCAGGCCGCCGGCCGCCTGGCCCGCGCCAAGCAGCTCGAAGACCGCAACCAGTACGCCGAGGCGGTGGATGGACTGACCGAACTGCTGCGCGTCTATCCGGGCACCACGGCGGCCCAGGAAGCCGGCCAAAGGTTGAACATCCTGGCGGCCCGGCCGGAGATGAAGGGCGGCCAGCGCGTGCGCCGCGCCCGCGAGTTGCTGGCCCAGGCGAAGGAAGACTATCGCACCCAGCAGTACCTGTGCTGCCTGGACCGCTGCGAACTGCTCGCCGCCCACTACGCCGACCTGCCCGAAGGGGCGGATGCCGTGCAGCTGGCGAGCGAGATCAAGAGCAACCCCGAATGGATGAAGTCGGCCTGCGACAGCCTGAGCGACCGACTGGGCCTGCTCTACCTGTCCCTGGCCGACACCTGGCTGCGCAAGGGCCAGCCGCAACAGGCGGAGCAGTACCTGGAAAAGATCGTCCAGTGCTTCCCCGGCACCCGCCAGGCCGAAGCCGCCCAGGTCCGCCTGTCCTATCTCAAGGGCGAGACCACCTGGCAAGCCGATTTCAAGAAGCAGTGAGGGTGGTACGGCAATTTCCCATCCAACGAAGTTCGTAGTTCCGCCTTCAGGCGGTCGAGTCGTTCGCCGCCTGAAGGCGGAACTACGAACTTCAGAATCGGAACCTTCATCGATTGACAGCCCCTCCGGCGGCTTCCACAATGAGCGTGTTCCCGCCCGACTCTGGGTCGCGGCGGATTCGCCAAGCCCCGGAGCCCTTCATGATTGGTTACAGTTGCCCGCAGTGTCGCACTCCCCTGCAAGCTCCCGATGATCGTGTTGGCACCACCAACCCCTGTCCGCGCTGCGGCGCTGCGGTCCAGGTGCCGGCGGCGAGCAGCAACAAGACGCTGTTCATCGTCCTTGGCGTCGTCGGCGGGGTGATCGTGCTCGGCTTCATGTTCTGTTGTCTCAGCGTCCTGGCCATTCAGCTGCTCGGCACGAATTCCAGCAAGATGTTTCAAACGGTTGCTGAGTCGATCGGCAGCGGAAGTTGAGCAACCGCTTCGGTTCGCGAGCGTCGTGGTTTCCGTGTGCGGCGAGAAGTTCTTTCATGGCATCCGGCGAGCTACCGACGGTCACCGGCCTGCTCGCGCGGGCGCGCCAGGGGGATGCCCAGGCGCTCGACCGGCTGTTCGCCATGTGCCGCAATTACATCGGCATCATCGCCCGCACGCAGATCGAGGGCTGGCTGCGGGCCAAGGTCGATGCGTCCGACCTGATCCAGCAGACCATGCTCGAAGCCTACAAGGACTTTCCGCGCTTTCACGGCGGCACCGAGGCCGAGTGGCTGGCCTGGCTGCGGCGCATCCTGGCGCACAACGCTTCCGATTTCGTCCGCCGCTACCAGAAGACCGACAAGCGCAAGGCGGCCCGCGAAGTGTCGCTGCAAAACCCCTTCGATTCCCAGGCCCCCGACGGCCTGGCTAACCTCGCCGCCGACGAGGAATCCCCCAGCCAGGCACTGCTGCGCAAGGAACGCGAACTGCAACTGGCGGACGCCCTGGCCCAGCTGGCGCCCGACCATTGCGAAGTCATCGTGCTACGCAACCTCCAGCGGCTGCCTTTCGACGAAGTCGCCAAGCGGATGAACCGTTCGCGACCCGCCGCGCAGATGCTCTGGATGCGCGCCATTCACAAGTTGCAAGAGGCGTTTAGCCGCGAGCCGGAGGCGAGCGCTGACGGCGGCTAGACCATTTTGCGACCGGCTGGAGCGGTCCGCACAGCGGACCCTACGAAACTTCGTAGGGTCCGCTGTGCGGACCGTGGTGCCCGGTATCACGCCCGTTTGCAAAGTGCTCGAAGCGGTTAGCGCCGGCGGGTCCAGTCGGCTGTCGCGTACTTCGTTTCGACCAACTCGCGCACCGCATCCGCGGGCCAGGCGGTTGTCTCCGCGCTGATGGCCCAGGCGGCGCGCAGCCGGTGTTTCAAATCCTCGCCGGTCGCCGGCAGATTGCAGACGAAATCGAGGTGCGACCGCCCGGCCCGATACTTCGGTTGCCGGGCCGGCAGGCACACGTAATCGCCGATGCGTTCGAGCGGAAAGTCGTACAGCAGCGTGCCGTGATGCAGCAGGAAGTCGCGCTTGCGCTGCTGGGCGTTGCCGGAGAACTTGCGCCCTTCCGACATCAAGTCGCTGGTGCCGGCCGGCGCGATGCCCGGCAGCAGGCCGTGCAAGGCAGCACACACCCGTTCGAGGATGTAGACGTAAGAGAAAGGCACCTCGCGCAGCAGCGGCGAACGGTCGTAAGCCAGCATGAGCGTGAAGCACAGACAGCCTGGCCCCAGCAGCACCGTACCGCCGCCGCTGGCCCGGCGCAGGATCGGCACGCCGTCAGCCTGGCAGCGAACCTCGTCCACATCTTCGCTCAACTTGCAGCCGGCCCCGAGCACGACCGCCAGTTGCTGCTGTTCCCAGAAGCGCAGCACTTCACCGCCCTGGCCGGCTTCCGCCGCGAGCAGCAGGGCCTCGTCGAGCGCCAGGTTTTCGGCGGGGGTGGGTAAGGTGAGGTCGAGACAGTGCATTACAAACCAAACTCTTCGAGCGGCTTGCCCGCCTGGACCGCGATACTCTTCAGCACGGGTCGCGGTACATCGCCACGATGAAATGGAACCGTAACCAATCGGCGGGGCGGCGGCTCCGACCGGACCAGTTGCCGGTGGGCGCTCTTCGATTTCCGCTCCACGAAGCCGTTGCGGAGCAGAATGCGAATCACTTCGGCGGGCCTCATAAGCCGGCTCGTTCCGGGGCCGGTTCGTCGAGTTCGACCGTCATTGCTTCGACGTGCAGCACATCGGCGGGAATGGGCATGTTCTCCTCGGTCAGCCCTTCGAGGTGGAGTGCCAGGGCCTCGCGCATCATCGAGCGAGCCTCGTCCAACGATTGGCCATACGTGGCCAGGTCGAGCACCGGGACGCTGGCGCAGATCGAGCCCGTTTCCGGATCGCGCTCGTAGACCACGGTGTAGGTATGCCCAGCGGTGGCCATGTTTGCTTCCTCCCGCGACAGTCGAACACTGGCAGCATAGCATTTCCGCTGCCAGGCCGCTACGCGACGAGTCGGCAGCAGGGCCTCGTCGAGCGCCAGGTTTTCTGCTATCGTGGGCAGGGTCCAATCGAGTGCGTGCATCGCAGCCAGGGTACCACATGACGACCACCGCAGCCGCTGCCTTTACCAGTCTCGTCGAAACCCCGTCGGCCCTCCTCGACGTGCAAACCACCGCCGCCGGTCCCGCCGGCAGCTTGCCGTTCACCGAGGAGATGCTGCGACACGCGCCGAGCGGCGACCTCTTTGGCTGGAGCCAGAACGTCGGCATGGGCTGGAAGCCCGAACAACTCGGGCGCAAGGAATTCCTGATTCTCAGCACGTCCGGCGGATTGCGCGGCGAGGATGGTTCGCCCATCGCGCTGGGTTATCACTCCGGGCACTGGGAAGTCGCCTTGCAGATGAAGGCGGCGGCCGAGGAATTGCGCGCCCTGGGCTGCATTCCGTTCGCCGGCTACTGCACGGACCCCTGCGACGGCCGGTCGCAAGGCACGCCGGGCATGATGGATAGTCTTCCGTATCGCAACGACGCCGCCACCGTGCTGCGCCGCCTGATCCGCTCGCTGCCCACCCGCAGCGGCGTGCTCGGCGTCGCCACCTGCGACAAGGGCCTGCCCGCCATGATGATGGCCCTGGCAGCGATCCATGACCTGCCGACCGTGCTGGTGCCCGGCGGCGTCATGCTGGCCACGGCTGATGGCGAGGACACCGCCAAGGTGCAGACCATCGGGGCGCGCTTCGCGCACGGCGAGTTGACGCTGCAACAGGCGGCCGACGCCGGCTGTCGGACCTGCGCCAGCCCCGGTGGCGGCTGTCAATTCCTGGGGACTGCCGCCACGTCGCAGGTCGTCGGCGAGGCGCTCGGCCTGTCGCTGCCGCACACGGCGCTGGCTCCTTCCGGACAGCCCATCTGGCTCGATCTGGCGCGGCGCTCCGCGCGGGCGCTCACCCATTTAGCCACTTGTGGCTTCGCCACCAAGGACATCTTGACGGAAGCGGCCTTTCGCAATGCCATGACCGTGCATGCGGCCTGCGGCGGCTCCACGAACCTGGTGCTGCACATCCCCGCCATCGCCTATCATGCGGGCGTGCGCCGGCCGACGGTCGATGACTGGAGCGCGGTGAATCGCCGGGTGCCGCGTTTGGTCGATGCCCTGCCCAACGGACCGAAGGGGCATCCCACATCCTACGTCTACCTCGCGGGCGGCGTGCCGGAAGTGATGCTGCACCTGCGCCGCCTGGGCCTGCTCGACGAATCCTGCCTGACCGTGACCGGCGAAACGCTGGGCCAGAACCTCGATTGGTGGGAACGATCCGCCCAGCGGGCGAAGCTGCGCCAGTTGCTCAAGGAGCGCGACGGCATCGATCCGGACGCAGTCATCATGGGACCGGAGCAGGCGAGGTCACGCGGCTTGACGGCCACGGTCACGTTCCCGCGCGGCAACCTGGCTCCCGAAGGCGCGGTTATCAAGAGCACGGCCATCGACCCGAGCGTCGTCGATGCGGACGGCGTCTATCGCAAACTCGGCCCGGCGCGTGTCTTCGTCACCGAGAAGGCAGCCGTCGCCGCGATCAAGGAGATGCGGGTGCAGCCGGGCGATATCCTCGTGCTGATCTGCCGGGGGCCGATGGGCTGCGGGATGGAGGAAATCTATCAGGTCACATCGGCGCTGAAGCACCTGAGCTTCGGCAAGCATATCGCGGTCATCACCGATGCCCGCTTCTCCGGTGTCTCCACCGGGGCCTGCATCGGCCACGTCGGGCCGGAAGCGCTGGCGGGCGGTCCCATCGGCAAGGTGCGCGACGGCGACCGCATTCGCATCGTCATCGACCGCAACCGTCTCGAAGGCAACCTGAACTTCGTGGGCGAGGGCGAGCGTACTTTTGAACCGGACGAGGGCGCCCGCATCCTGGCGCAACGGCCGCCACGCCCGGACCTGGCAGCGGACCCCGACCTGCCGGCCGACACGCGCCTCTGGGCGGCCCTGCAAGCAGCGGGCGGCGGCACCTGGGGCGGCTGCGTCTTCGACGTGGACGCCATCTGTGCCAAGCTAGCCCGCTGACCGCCGCCGTTTTGTCCTGGCGGCCAGCGGCGATTGTGTTAGACTGCCTGAATCCCGTCCCAGCACACCACGATGCGCGCGACCGCCACGGTCCTGCTGGTGTACTGTGGCTTCCTCACCCAACACTTCCACCGGGGATAGCAGCCATGAGTTCAAACTCGAAGAAAGACCCGAAGGCGACTCGTCCGAACCTGAAGAACGTCATGGAAGCCGTCCGCTCCACGCTCCGCGAGCGCGAGGAACTGCCCAACCCGCTGAAGAAGGACGAGCCGAAGAAGGATGCGGGGAAGAAGGCGAAGGAAGGGTGAGAAGTATCCCAGCACTGCAATGAATCAAGGCGACGACTGGCGTTTGACTGGGCAGGAGCGTTTTCTCCAGGGCGCGCTGCTGCACAAGCTTCGCTGGACTTCGCCTCGTCCGGACTGGGACCACGATCATTGTGCGTTCTGCTGGCAGAAATTCACAGAAGACACCAGCCCGGAAGCACTGGCAATCGGCTACACCACGGCGGACCGCAAGCACTGGATTTGCGAAGGTTGCTTCGCGGATTTCAAGGACCAGTTCGCCTGGCAACTTGAATAGCTCGTTCAAGATTCGTCGCCAGCCGTCGCACCCAGGTTACAACTCCTCCACATAAGCGGCCACTTCGGCATCGTTCATGAAACGCCGCCCGCCAGCTTCCAGTTCCTTCCTGGCCCTTTGCAGAAACTCCCACCAGTTCTCTGGATTGACCGGGGCCACGGCCGTGGCGCGGATCGTCACTTCCACCGGCCCGGTCGGCAGATTGGGCTTTTGATCCGGTTCCAGGGTGCCATCGGCCTTCAGGGTGTCTTGCACCACGGCTTGATTGGGAGTCATCGTCACCCTACCTTCCCGGTTCGGCGCACTGCGGCCGCGCCGATTATACCATGCGCATGCGCGGATCGCGCGCAACGTGGAACGCGGACTGCCCAGTCCGTTGCGGACGGATGCGTTGAAGTAGGATGTCGGGAAGTAGCCCGCGCGGCGTTCAGGGCCTGTGCGAAATGGGGTCGGAACTCGTTGCCGGAACGGCCCGCAGGGTGCTTCGCACAACGAGTCCCGACCCCATTTCGCACAGGCTCTCACGGCAGCGACAACGGATACGCCTTGTACGTCAGTTCCGCGTCGAGCGTGTGCAGCAGGAGCAACTGGTCGTCGCTGTCGCCGCCCGTCACCCAGGCGGCATGGGGCTTGTTGCCGATGGTGATGGCCAGGGCGTCGTCGCCCTGGGGCAGCTTCAGGTCTTTCAGCTCGATGGGTTCGCCCGCCTTCACGGTCTTGGCTGGCGCCTTGCCGTCCAGGGTCAGCAGCATGGCGCGGGCGCCGTTGCGCGTGCCGCGCTCTTCCCACAGCGCGATGTACTGCCCATCCTGGAGGCGCACCAGCTTGGCGTTGCTGGCGCGTGTCTTCTCGTCGTGTTCGGTCAGCCAGTGAACGCGCCGCTTGATGGCGCGCGGCTCTTTCTTGTCGTACTTGGAGGTCGCGGGGTTCCAGGTGAAGTTGTCCACGGTGAAGGCTTCATCCTTGGCGTAGCCCGTCGCCAGCATGCCCGAGGTCACGGTGTCGTAAGGATTCTTGCCGTTGCCCTTGCTCTCGAAGCCGCGCAGCACATAGACCAATGCCAGGTCCCACGCCTGGGCATGCATCTTGGCCTGGTTCTCCTGATTGACCGGCTTGGTATTGCGGGTGGCGGTGAACAGCACCGGGTAGCCGTCCTTCTCCGCCGCCACGCCGCCCAGCTCGAAGTAGACCGCGTTGCCAAACGTCGGACAGGCGAAGACATTGACGCGCACGCTCCGCGCCCTGGGCAATGGGCTGATCCGTTCGGCAATCAGGCCCGCGAACGGGTATGTGTCAGCCTGGTGCAGTGCCAGGAAATCGTTGCCGTCCGCGATCAGGCGCTGGTCGAAGGAGTGCGAGACCGAGTTGCCCGCCTTGATGCCGACGCCGGCCCAGTCGCGGCTCACGAGCAGCGTGCTCGCCTCCTGATGCACGAGGTTGTCGCGCGGAGTGTAACGGCGGCGCGCGAAGACCGCGGCGATGTGGTTCTGCGTGGCCGCCAGCCGCCCGGTGCCCGAGTTCGTGATGCCATAGAACGGCAGGTCGGTGTACTTGGCCGCGTTCAAATCCAGGGCTGTCCCTTTCGCCGTGACGGCGAGCACGTCCTTGCGATAGGGCTTGTGGACCTCATCCACGAACTTGCCGGCCGGCTTATTGGCGAAGGACTCTGCCTTGGCCGTCAGCACGTGATCGACGCCCGTGCCGTCCACCGCGAAACCCACGAAAGTGCCGAGCGACGCCACCTCGCGGACCCGTGTCAGCTGGCCTTTCTCCAGGGCGTCCAGGCTGATCTTGTAAACGAAAATCTTGTCGCCGGGCTTGTTCTGCGCCCAACCTTGCCAGGCGATGTACAGCTCCTTGCCGCGCACCACCGGCACGATCTGGGGCAGCTTGCCCACGGCCCGCTTGCTCGGCAACGGCTTCAGGACGGTGGTTTCCTCGGCGGAAACCAGGGCGGCGACCGACAGGGCCAGGGCGATCAGGGCGTAAGGGCCGGAGCGAAGCATGGGGGCTCTCCAAACCGGTGGAAACCGCAAAACTGTTGGACGCGGCGGCCCGGCGGTTCGTTCCGGCTGCCAGTCGAATTTTCCTGCCGCGCAGTAAACTCACGCCGCTCGCGCCATCGCCAGACGGAACCGGGATGCCTACTCTTCGAGCCAAAAAATCCGCCGGAAACGGAGGTTCAAAAACCCCCATGTTTTGCCACTGCGCGCCAATTGCCTCTTGGCACGGAGTGGCAGAAACCCCAGTGATTTGCCACTGTGCGCCAAAAGGTCCGGTGGCCCCAAATCCCCTTGATCGAACGCACCCAAGTTTGGCAGACTCAGGGCAGACCGCGCTGCGTCACGGACCCACCGGTGCTACCGTTCGCTTGCCCCGTCGATTCTTGGCACACCGATGGCCTCGACCCACGAACGCAAGTCACGCCTTTCCGAGCAGGAGATCCGTTTCCCAGCCATAATGCCTCCATAGCGAGAAGCCTATCAGTGATGAGGACCAGGGCCAAGCCCGGGGTCCCCTGTGAGTGGAACTACTTTTTGCCTGGGCGCTGCGGCGTCTTCAATTCCTGCGGGATGTCCTGGT
>JAEUIF010001046.1 GCA_016795185.1 Planctomycetia bacterium
TGTGTCATGACCGGCTTGCTCCTTCCAGGAAACGCAAGTGACTGCGGCTACAATCACTTGACGCTCCGGAAGCAAGCCGGTTCCTTATTCTGGTGAGAAATGCGGGCTAGTGCAGTATCAAGAGACTTGTTGCTCAAAAGAACGTCCTTCTGGGTGCCATGCCCACGGCTTTGCGTGGGCATGGGAACCCTGTGCGGTCTCCATGCCCACGCACAGCCGTGGGCATGGCACCCAAGCCGCTACTTGAGCAAGATGCCTCTTGCATCTGCACTAGCCTTCCACGCGCGGCGTCAGCACCGCCGGGCCGAAGTCCGGCTCGCGGAAGACTGCGCGGAGTTCGGTCCAGCGCCGTTCATCGGGTTGCCAGGTCGCGGGGATGTCCAGAATGGCCTCGTCCATCAGGCAGCTTAGAAAGTTGGCTTTCGCCAGAATCTCGGCGTGCGTGAACTCGCCGTCGGCTTGCAGCGGGATGCGTTCAAAGATGCTCCGGCGGAACAGCTTGAACGGGCTGTCCACGTCGCGGATGCGGACGCCGAACAAGATGCGGATTACCTTCTGATACGCCTGCGAGGGCGCGCCGAGCCAGCCGGGCGCGGGCGACAGTGGAATGCCGAAGAGCACGCGAATCAGGCAGCGCCACAGGAAGCCGGTAATGCGCCACGGCAGCGGTACGGGCGTCGCGCCGCGGAAGCCCGACACCAGGTCCACCAGGTCGATGCGTTCGAGCAGCTTGGCCAACTCGGCGGCGGGATAGCGCGCGTCGCAGGCGGCGTAGCAAACCAGCGGATGTTTCGCGGCGGCCAGGCCGGTGCGCAGCGCCGCGCCGAAACCGCGCTGCTGGTCGTGCTTCAGCACCCGCAAGCTCGGCTTCTCGGCGGCGAGGGCCTCGGCCGTGGCAACGGTGCGGTCGCTGCTGCCGTCATCCACGAGCAGGATTTCGTAGTCGCGATTCAGCGTGTCGAGATAGGCGAACCAGCCTTGCAGGACGGACGCCACGGACGCTGCCGCGTGGTGCGCCGGCAGGATGACCGAGAGCGGCGACGCCGCGATGGGCGGTCGGGGCGGCGCTTCCTCTTCCGCAGGCGGCCCGGCCGCTTCGGGCGGAGCCGGGGGCGGCGCGGTCGATTCGGGCGGGACCGTGCTCACGACACCTGCCCCTCGAAGCTGGCCTGCCGACGCAACACCGCGCCCGTGGGCGCCTGCGCGGCACGGCTGTCGCCGTCGTAGTACGAAATGGTCGTCTGTGCGGGCCGACCGTCCGGGTAGTAGTCCACGCGGCGGTCGCGCAGTTCCTGCCGCGGGGCGCCGACGTAGAAGGTATCGTTCAGCTTGCGGGCGGCGTGCAGCCGGAACGGGTTCGCCTGCCCCTGATAGACGGCTTCGCGGCGCAGCGGTTCACCGGGATGCGCGGCGGCAGCGCGGGCATCATCGCCGTAATAGTAGACGACGGTTTCCCGCACCTTGCCGTCGCTGTCGTAGCGGAAGGCGTAGTCCGCGACCTCCTCGCCGCGCGGGCCGACGTAGAAGGTCTCGGTGCGCGGCTGGGTCTGCGGCAAGGGCAGCAGTTGCCGTGCGGGCTCCGGCTTCGGCGCGGCCTGCACGGCTGGTGTGCCGTTGACCGCGGCCGGGTTCGGCACGGGCTTCGCTTCGCCGTTAGCGGTTGCGGGCTTTGAAGCTGCGTGCGCCTCACCGTTGACGGCTTCCTTCTTCTCCGGCTGCTTGCCCACCAGCGGTGGCAGCAGCTTTTGCAGCGCGTCGGCTCCTAGCCGATGGCAGAAATCGCCAAAACGCTCGCCGGGCGTGCGCTGCTGCTGGTACTGCTCCAGGACGGGCGACAGGGTCGGCACGATCTGGCTGATCGGCACCAGGTCGCGCAGCGGGAAGTTCAGGCGGTCGCCGATGACATTGCCGCCGACGTAGACCAGGTACTTCTCGCCGCTGCGGCCCACCAGGCCAATGTCGCTCTGGTACGGCCGGGCGCAGCCGTTCGGGCAGCCCGTCATGCGCACCGCGATCTTCTCGTGTTCCAGTCCGAGCCGCGTCAGTTCCGTTTCCAGCTGGTCGATGACACTCGGCAAGGAACGCTCCGATTCGGAGATGGCCAGGCCGCAGGTCGGAATCGCCGGGCAGGCCATGCTGTGCAAGCGCACTTGCGAGAGCTGTGCTGCATGCTTGACGCCGTGCTCCTGCAAGATGCGTTCGACTTCGGGCTTCGCGGCTTCGTCGAGGTTGCAGAGCAGGATGTCCTGGTTCGCGGTGATGCGCAGGTCGGGGCGAAAACGTTCGACCAGCAACTTGAGCGCGGTGCGCAGGCGGAACGTGCCCTCATCCTTCACGCGGCCGTTCTCGACGCTCACACCGTAGAACCACTGACCCTGAGCCTGCGGGTGCCAGCCGGTGTGCGTCTCGAAGCCGGTGACGGTCACGGGGCGCGGCAAGTGTACCGGCCCGCCGAGGTACTCGCTCAGCACCTGGCGGAACTTCTCGACGCCCCAGTCGTGGACCAGATACTTGATGCGGGCGCGCTTGCGATCGCCGCGGTTGCCGTGGTCGCGGAACAGCTTGACGACCGCTTCCGCCGCGTTCAGCACCGCTTTCGCGGGCACATAGCAGATCGGCTGCGCCAGGTGCGGGAAGGTGTTGGGGTTACCGTGCGTCATGCCCATGCCGCCGCCGACCAGCACGTTGTAACCGGCGATCTTGCCGTGCTCGACGATGGCCAGCAGGCCCAGGTCCTGGGCGTAGATGTCGATGCAGTTGTCGTCCGGCAGGCCGAGGCCGGTCTTGAACTTGCGCGGCAAGTAAACCTTGCCGTAAATCGGTTCGAGGTCGAGTTCGTGCGCCCGGCCGTCGGCACGCTCGCCGTTGAGCCAGATTTCGTGATAGGCGCGGGAACGCGGAGCCAGGTGCGTGGCGATCAGGGCGGCGGTTTCCTGGAGTTCGGCACGGATGCCACCATCGTCGAGGGGCGCGGGGCAGGCCATCACGTTGCGTTCCACGTCGCCGCAAGCGCCGAGCGTGGACAGCAGGCAGTCGTTGATCTCGGCGATGGTCTTCTTCAGGTTGGCCATCAATATGCCGTGGAACTGGATGCCCTGGCGCGTGGTGAAGCGCAGGGTGCCGTTGGCATACTTGTCCGCGATGGCGTCCACTGCCAGGTACTGGTCCGCCGTGACCCGCCCGCCCGGAATCTTGCAGCGCACCATGAACATGTAGTACTTGCCGACGCCTTCCTTGCGGCGGTTCTTACGGCCGTCGCGGTCGTCCTGCTGGTAGCTGCCGTGAAACTTGATGAGCTGCTTGGTCTGATCGTTGAAGTGGTCAACGCCGCTGGCCAGTTCCTCGGCAATGGTGCCGCGCAGCTGCCGGCTGGCCGCCTTGATGCCTTCGACCGCGGACAATTTAGGAGCAGCCGGCGTGGCGGGGGCCGCCGGGGCTTCGGTTGGATTGGACATGATTGGCCTATCGACCTCGGGCGCCAGTGCCTGCCGAGCCGCAAGCGGGGTTAAATCATCAGTAAGCTGATCGTTCATAGAAACTATATGCGACCAGGAGCGTGAAATCCAGCCGGAATGGCTCAAGTCCGGCCCTGGCCGTGCATAGCAATTTGCCGATTCCAGGTCCAGCGCGGCATCCGGACAACCCGCCTTATCGTCGCCCCTTGCGCAGCCGGTGCAGCTTGCAGGTACGGAACTTGACTGCCATCCGAGGTTTCAAGTCTCCGGCCGATAAGCCCGAGAGTAATGAATGCCCGATGCTGCATCCTGACGGCTTCGCCGGACCACCTTGCTGCGAGGACCCACCGTGGCGGAATCCAACGCATCCGGAACGCTGAATCTGGGCTTCTTGACCGTGTTGCAGGAGACGAGTGGACAGCTGGGCGGCTACCTGGTGACGAACGTCTGGGGCAGGCCGCTGGAGTTTCGCCTGAGCACCGCCGTGCAACCCAACCGCGTCCAGCAGATTCTCTACGGCCGGACGATGGAACAGTACATCTGCGCGGACCTGATCGGCAAGACGCTGTTCGAGAAGACGGGTACGGCCGCCCAGCTCATCATCACCGACCGCGAGGCAGCGCTCGACCTGCGCCTGCACCTGCCCGCGCCGGTCATCTGGCACGTGGCGGGCAACGATGCGGGAGCTGCCGCCCTGCAAAAGCTCGGCGGCGAGGTGCGCCCCGCGCACCAGGGCCGCGGCGCGCTGCTGTGCCATCCACGTTTCCTCGCCGACGTGCCGGCCGTGCGCTCGCTGCTCGACCGCATCGACGACAGCCTCGACCTGTCCGAGCCCTTCGTCCGCATTCGCGAAGCCATCGGGGAAGCCCGCAAGCTGGGCGTTACAGGCAAAAACTAACGATGACCGAACTCTCCAACGAGTCGAGCCGCGAGCCACAGCCGTTTAGCCGCGAGCCGGAGGCGAGCGCTCCCGCGCCGGCGAGCGCGCCGCTGGTCGAAGCGCTCACCCTGCCGCGCTTCGAGAAACCGCTGCAAGTGAGCATCAAGGAAGCGCGCCTGCTGACCAGCGCGCCCTGGGTGCGCTCGCTCGGTAAACTAGCGCTCGAAGTTTCGACCGAAGGTTGGAAGTTCCCCGCACCGCCCGCCGAGAGCGCGCCGGGCGAGAAGCAGGTCCTGAAGCTGGTGCCGCCGGACGCCAAGGCCGCGCCCGGCAACGAGGCGGCGAAGCAGGTCACGCGCCTGAAGCCGCCGGCCGACGCGGTGGTCTTCAAGGACCGGCTGCTCTACCTGCTGCAACCGCCGCTGGAATCGATCTTTGCCGGCCGGCAGGTCGAGCTGCCATTCAAGCCGTTCCCCTATCAGATCGAAGGCATTGCCTTCCTGATGCCCCGCCACGCCGCGCTGCTGGCGGACGAGATGGGGCTGGGCAAGGCGCAACCTCTCGATGCGAAAATTCTGACGCCCACCGGCTGGAAACGCATGGGGGATATGCAGCCCAACGACGAGGTCGTCAACCCGGAGGGCGGCGTGAGCCGAGTGGCTGCGGTGTATCCGCAGGGCGAGAAGGAGATCTTTCGGGTCGAGTTCTCCGACGGCAGCGCCACCGAATGCTGCGACGAGCACCTCTGGGAAGTGAACACGCCGCTGCGCAAGTACCGCGGGCAGCCCGGCCGCGTGCTGCCGCTCAAGGACATCGCCGCGTCGCTGGCGCACCGCAACGGCAACCGCCAGCACTTCATTCCGATGGTGCGGCCGGTCGAGTTTCGCGAGGTGGACCTCCCGCTGCATCCGTACCTGCTCGGCGCGCTGCTGGGCGACGGCTGCTTGGCCGCCCATTTCGTGCAGTTCGCCAGCAACGACCTGGAGTTGATCGAACGCCTGCGTTCGGTACTTCCCGATGGGGTGAACATCACTCATGTCGCCGGCTGCGGTTGGAACCTCACTGGCCCAGGGCGTCTGAAACCGAATCCCTTGATCGCCACATTGCGCGCACTCGGCCTGATGGGCACCCGGTCGGAGACGAAGTTCATTCCCGAAGCGTACAAGCTTGCCTCGGTCGCCGCGCGCACCGCCCTGCTGCAAGCCCTGCTCGACACCGACGGGCATGTGCGTGAAGACAACAACATCGAATACTGCACCGTTTCGCCGCAACTGGCCCAGGACGTACAGTTCCTGGTGCAATCGCTCGGCGGCGTCGCCCGCATCCGCTCCAAGCCGACGACCCATCAACTTGCCTACCGGATGAGCGTGGCCCTGCCCGCCGAGGTCGCGCCGTTCGCGCTGAGCCGCAAGGCCAACGCTTACCACCCGCGCGGCAAGTATCCGCCGGCGCGGGCAATCGTCTCGGTCACGCCCGTCGGCCGCAAGCCCGCCCAGTGCATCGCGGTGGATGCGCCGAACCAGCTCTACGTGACCGACGACTTCATCGTCACGCACAACACGATGCAGACCATCGTCTCGCTGCGGCTGATGTTCCACGCCGGCCTGATTCAGCGGGCCTTGCTGGTCTGTCCCAAGCCGCTGGTGCCCAACTGGTCGCGCGAATTGAAGCTGTGGGCGCCCGACCTGCCCTTCGAGGTCATCAACGGCGACACCAAGACCCGCCGCGCCATGTGGAACGTCTCGAACTGTCCGCTCAAGCTGGTGAACTTCGAGTTGCTGACGCGCGACGCCGACATCGTCGATCGCGATGACTTGAAGTTCGACGTGGTCGTGCTCGACGAGGCCCAGCGCATCAAGAACCGCGAATCGAAGACCGCGCAAGTCGTGCGCAGTATTCGTCGGGAACGCAGCTGGGCGCTGACCGGCACCCCGGTGGAGAACCGGCCCGAAGACCTCGTCAACCTGTTCGCGTTCGTCGATCCGGAGCGCATCCCCAGCGATACGCCGCCCCGGCAGCTGGCCCGGCTGACCAGCGACTGCATCCTGCGCCGCACCACCGACAAGGTGCTGACCGAGATGCCGCCGAAGATCATCCGCGATACCTACCTGGAGCTGACGCCCGCGCAGCGCGAGTCCTACGCGATGGCCGAGAAGGAAGGCGTCATTCGGCTCAACAATCTCGGCGATACGATCACGGTGCAACACGTCTTCGAGCTGGTCATGCGCCTCAAGCAGATTTGCAACTTCGATCCGGTGACGGGCGACAGCGCCAAGCTCGAACGGATGCAAGCCGACATGGTGGAAGTCGCCGAGAGCGGCAAGAAGGCCATCGTCTTCTCGCAGTGGGTCGAACCGCTGGAAGCGATCGCGAAGGCCCTCAAAGATCTGGGGCCGCTCCAGTATCACGGCCGGATTCCGCATCCCGAACGGCAGCCGATTCTCGACCAGTTCCGCAACGATCCCAAGAAGCACGTGCTGCTGATGAGCTACGGCACCGGCAGCGTCGGCCTGAACCTGCAATTCTCCAACTACGTTTTCCTGTTCGACCGCTGGTGGAACCCGGCGATCGAGGATCAGGCGATCAAGCGGGCGCACCGCCTGGGGCAGAAGGAGCCGGTGTTCGTCACGCGCTTCGTGGTGCAGGACAGCATCGAGGGCCGCATCGCGGCGGTGCTGGACAAGAAACGCGAACTGTTCAATGAACTGCTCGAACAGAACGGTCCCCCGGTCCAGCTCGGTCTATCGCAGGACGAGATCTTCGGCCTCTTCGACATCCGGCAGCGAGCGGCGAAGGCGGCGTAACGCGACAGGAGGATTGTGCATGGCCCGGCGCAGTCACCATCCCCGGAAACGCCGCACGCGGGAACACATCATCGCCGACCTGAGCGTCAATTACGTGGAGCGCTTCGCCCTGAAGTGCGGCTATGCCGTCGAGCGAGTCTGGCACGACTATGGACTCGACCTCATGGTGTTTACCTATACGAAGCGCGGCGAGGCGGAGAACGGGCATTTCTGGGTACAGCTAAAGGCGACGGATCGCCTCCGCCTGCGCAAGGACCGCCAAGCCGTAGTGCTCCGAGTGCAGCGGTCGCACCTACTACACTGGCTGAAAGAATCTTTTCCGATCATGCTAATCGTGTATGATGCAAGGCTGGAGTCTGCTTACTGGCTGTACGTCCAGCGCGACGTGGGCAGAGGCAGGGTTTTCGGTCTAAACCGCACCGAGAACACGATTACTCTCCATGTCCCGGTAGCGAACACACTTGACGAAGTTGCCATGCGCCAGTTTGGCCGTTTCAAGGCGAACTGGGACCAGAAGCAAAAGAGGTAACGGGACATCATGGCCAGAACCATCAGTTTTGCCGAACTGCGTGCCTTTCTGCACGATATGGGCTTCGTGGAAGACACAGTACGGGGCGAGTTCCTGCGGTTTCAACACCACCCATCCGATACGCGGTTCATTTTCCGAGCCTACCGGCCCACGGATCGCGTCAATCCTGGCGACCTGGTCGCCGTCCGCCGCTTTCTCGACGAGCGCGGCCTGATGGACCCCGCCGAGTTCGAGCGTTTCCTGAGCAAGACGCCGGCCTGAAACGTGGCGCAGCCAGTACCATCTCGCAACCCATTGTTCGGGCTTCTACAATGGGGGCGTGCAGCTGCTCCAGAACGCCGCTGCCGTTTCCAGGGGAATCAAGCCATGCAATGGCAGCTCAAGAAAGGCCCGGCGCGCTCCGAAACCAAGGCCCCGAAAGTCAAGCACCGCAAGCGACGCGCCGCCGGTAAAGTGAAGAAGGCCGACAAGCCAGCCAAGCTGTCGCGACTGGCGAAGCCGGAGAGCATGTCCCTGGAAGAATGGCAGGTCGCCCTCCGCCGGCAGTTCGGTCGCGAGCAGCCCTTCACGTTCAAGAACCTCGGCGACGAACCGATCTTCTCCGAGTTCGAGGTCGCCAACCCGCAGACGAAGCGTGCGTACCGTGTGCAGATTCGCGGCCAGCAGCCCGGCGACAATCATTGCTCCTGCCCGGATTTCGCCACCAACACGCTGGGCACCTGCAAGCACATCGAATTCACCCTGGCCCAACTCGAACGGAAGCGCGGCGGACTGACGGCCCTGAAGGCGGGCCAGCAGCCCGAGTATAGCGAGGTCTACCTGCACTACGGCGCGCAGCGCGAGGTGCGCTTCCGGCCCGGCGCGGCGTGTCCGACATCGCTGGCCCGGCTGGCGGCGCGCTACTTCGCGCCGGACGGCAGTCTGCTGCCCGAAGCATTTGGGAGCTTCGATACCTTCCTCGCGGAAGCGGGCCGCGGCGACCAAGAAGTCCGTTGCCAGGAAGATGTGCTGGCGTTCATCGCCGAGGTGCGCGACGCCGAGCGCCGCCGCAAAGTGGTCGCCGAGGCGTTTCCGCGCGGTGTGAAAAGCGCTGCCTTCAAGGACTTGCTCAAGATTCCGCTCTACGACTACCAGCGCGAAGGCGCGCTGTTCGCCGCCGCCGCCGGCCGCTCCCTGATTGGCGACGAAATGGGCCTGGGCAAGACGATCCAGGCGGTGGCCGCCACCGAGATCATGGCCAAGCACTTCGGCGTCGAGCGCGTGCTGATCGTCTGCCCCACGTCGCTCAAGCACCAGTGGCAGCGCGAGATCGCCCGCTTCGTCGAGCGCTCGACCGAGGTCATCGGCGGTCTGCGCCGCTCCCGCGAGCGCGGCTTCGCCACGGATACCTTCTTCAAGATCACCAACTACGACACGGTGCATGCGGACGTGGACCTGATCCAGCACTGGGCGCCGGACCTGGTGATTCTCGACGAGGCCCAGCGCATCAAGAACTGGAACACGCGCACCGCGCGCAGCGTCAAGCGCATCGCCTCGCCCTATGCCATCGTGCTGACCGGCACGCCGCTGGAGAACCGGCTCGAAGAGTTGATTTCCATCGTCCAGTTCGTGGATCGCTATCGCTTCGGCCCCACGTTCCGCATGCTGCACAACCACCAGATTCGCGACGAGCACGGCAAGGTCGTCGGCTACCGCGACCTCGACCGCATCGGCCAGACCCTGGAACCGCTGCTCGTCCGCCGGCAGAAGGACCAGGTGCTCGACCAGTTGCCCGAGCGTATCGACAGCAACATCTTCGTGCCGATGACGCCGCTGCAAATGACGCACCACACGGAGAACCAGGAGATCGTCGCCCGCATCGTGCAGAAATGGCGACGCTATCGCTTTTTGTCCGAAGCGGACCAGCGCCGGCTGATGATCGCCCTCCAGCGGATGCGCATGGCCTGCGACAGCAGCTACCTGGTCGATCACCAGAGCGACCACGGCGTCAAGGCCGACGAGGCCGTCACCCTGCTGGAAGAAATCCTCGAACGGCCAACGGGCAAGGTGGTCGTCTTCAGCCAGTGGCTGCGGATGCACGAACTGCTGGTCCGGCGCATCAAGCGCCGCGGCTGGGGCCACGTGCTGTTTCACGGCGGCGTGCCGGGCTCAAAACGCAAGGATTTGATCGACCGCTTCCGCGACGATCCGCAGTGCCGCATCTTCCTTTCGACGGATGCCGGCGGCGTGGGCCTGAACTTGCAGCACGCTTCCGTGGTCCTGAACATGGATTTGCCCTGGAACCCCGCCGTGCTGGAGCAGCGCATCGGCCGGGTGCATCGACTCGGGCAGCGCGAGCCGGTGCGCGTGGTCAACTTCGTGGCCAAGGGCACCATCGAGGAAGGCATGCTGTCGGTGCTGAAGTTCAAGAAGTCGCTGTTCGGCGGCGTGCTCGACGGCGGCGAGAAGGAAGTCTTCCTGGGCGGCAGCCGGCTCAACAAGTTCATGGAGCAGGTGGAAGCCGCCAGTGACGCCATCACCGACACCATGCTCGAAGACGCCGAGGACGCCCTGCATTCCCTGCCGGACGTACAAGGCGAGCCGCTGCCGAACGGCCGGCGCGCCCGTCCCGGCAAGCGCGGCACATCGCTGCCCGATCCGCGGACCGCTGGGCTGGCCGCAATGAGCGAAATCGAAGAGGAACCAACCGCACCCACGGCCCCCGCGAGCGACGCCTGGTCGGGCCTGCTGCAAGCCGGGCTGTCGCTCGTCCAGCAACTGGCGACGGCGCTGCCCAACGGCAACAAGGCGTCGGGCCGCGTCTCGACCGCGCCGTCGCCGTCGCTCGATGGACGTTCGCTGATTCAGCGCGACGAGCGCACCGGCGAACCGTATCTGAAGCTGCCGGTGCCGTCGCCGGAGGTGCTGGAACAGGCCCTGAAGGGCATCGCGGCGCTGTTGGAGGGGTTTAAGAAATAGCTCGCTCGTCGCTAGAGCATGTGGCGACCGGCTGGAGCGGTCCGCACAGCGGACCCTACGGAGTTCTCGTAGGGTCCGCTGTGCGGACCAGAGCGCCCGGCTACATCCATTTGCAAAACGCTCGGGCGGCTTCGCCCGTTGAACTCAACTGAGATACGCATCCGCGGCGGCCCGCAGGTAGGTCTGTTCGAGATCAACAGGGACCGCCAGTTCGGTCGTCAGCGGCAGGGGAATGGTCGGCAAGGCAGTGCCCACGGCCAGCGGCCTTCGCCAGATGGCCAGCAGTCGGCCGCCGGTGGCCGCCGGTTCGCCGACGCGATAGCTAACGGCCAGCGGCGTTGGAAACGGGGCCTGCCTGAACTGCAAGTCCTCGGCGATACGCTCGGCGAACGAGAAGTTGAGCGGCCGGCGATGGACATCCACCAGCAGCAGATTCACACCTTCAATCAGATAGCTCACGTAGCGCGCGAGGTAACCCGCGCGGGATGTGGCGCGGTCCTTGTTGCGCGGCGAAATCAACTCCACCGCCGCAGCGAGCCGCCCGCGCACCTCGACGAACAGTGAAGCCGTCGCATCGAGCGTCGCCACCGCGATTTCCTCGTCCGGCTCCGACGAGGCGCCATTGGCGCTGGCGGGCGGTTGATGCGCCTCTTCGGGCCAGGCGCGCACGCCGACATCGGGCTTCTCGACCGGCGAGCCGATGGCCACCACCGGGGCCGTGCCGATATACGCCCGATACCCCGGCGGTAGACGCGGCTTGACCCAGCGTAGCAGTTCGGTGATCCACAGGTGATGGACGCCTTCCCAGCCGGGGCGGTCGGTCCAGTCGTGCAGGGGCATGGTTCGCGGTTCTCCGCAAGGCGGCCAGGGCGAGCACGAGCTTATTCTATCCCAGGGAAGTCCGGTTCAGCTACGGGCGGGACTGTGCTAAGGTAACGGAAAGACATTCTGGCACCCGAGCCAATCCGCCATGCCCCGGTCCTCTCCACCATTTCGCACCAATCCCTCGACCATCGCCCGCTATTTCTTTCACGACTGCGAACGCTTCCTCTACTACAGCTCCGCCGACCCGGCGCGACGCGAACGGCAGGGCATCCCCACGCCCGAGTTCGAGCATAGCCCGCTGGTGGCCGCCATCTTGCAGACGGGCTACCGCTGGGAACGCGACGTTGTCGAAAAGCTGCTGAAAGGCCGCGTCGTGGTCGCGCCCGGCGGCGGCGAACTCCACACCCGCCGACTGCCCGTGGCAAAGACCTTGCAGTGCCTGAAGACCGAGCCCGCCGGCCGGTTCCTCTATCAGCCGACGCTGTCGCCGCCGGCGCTCTTCCATGAACGCTTTGGCATCGACCCAAAACTGGTGACGCTCAGCGACAACCACCCCGACCTGGTCGCGGTGCTGCCCGATGGCCCCGGACGCCGGCTGCTGCGCGTGGTCGATCTCAAACGCGGCGATGCCCTCAAGTTGACGCATCGCGTGCAAATCCTGCTCTATGCCCTGGAACTGCAAGCCGTGCTCGATGCCGAGGGCATCGACTCCGCCCGCGTCGATCTCGACCGCGCCGCCGTCTGGCTTGGCCAGCAGCCGGAGCCCGAGGTCTTCGACCTGGCCGCGTTTCGCCCGCACCTCGAACGTTTCCTGCGCTCCGACCTGAGCCGTATCCTTTCGGGCAAGGCCGAGGATGCGCACTGGCACCTCTATCATCGCTGCGAGTGGTGCGAGTTCTTCGAGCATTGCCGGAACGAGATGCGCGAGCAGGACGACCTCTCGCGCCTGGAGCAATTGACGGTCCATGCCAAGCGTCATCTGCGCGCCGAGGCTGGCGTCGAGAACTTGCAGCAACTCGGCCGCTTCCTGAAACGTACCGACGCCGACGAGGTGCTGGACCGCTGCGCCTCGCTCGCCGGCCAGCGGCATCGGTTGCAGCAGCGGGTGCAGGCGCTCACGGTTGAACGGCCGCAACTCTTCGGGGCCGCCTCGCCCGACTTGCCGAAGGGCGAGAACCTTGGCTTGTTCCTGACCTTGCAGCAGGAACCGCTCGGCCAGACGGTCTACCTGACGGGCGTGCTCGTCACCTGCCGGGACGAACTCCGGCAAAAGGTGTTTGCCCAACCGTTGGCGGCCCGCGTGACCGGGCCGACCGGCAAGGCCGAGCCGTGCGTCTGGGTGGCGCAGTCGCCGGACGCTGCACCTGCCGTCCGTCACGAACTAATCGCCACGCTGTACGATGTGCTGCACCAGGTCCACGACTACAACCAGCGGCACGCCGAGTGGAAGGACCAGCTCACGCTGCAAGCTTACGTGCAGACCGAAGCGGAACGCGGCCTGCTGTTCCGCACCCTGATGGAAGCCCTGCAAGAGCCAGCGCTGGCGGACCGCGCCATGACGCTGCTATTCCACTTCCAGGGGCCGGAATTGATGCAGGCCGACCGGCATCCCGGCAGCGAGCTGGCCTATCCGGTCGTGGTGCTGCAAAACGCGCTGGGGCGGTTGCTGGCCTTGCCGGTGGAGGTCAGCGCCACCTTGCCCGAAGCACTCGACGCCCTGGGCAGCTCCTATGCGTACCCGCGCAAGGACTACTTTCACTTTCCGCTGGGCCACGGCCTGCGGGCCGAGGCGATTCACGCCGCCTGGTACGCGGGCAAGGCCGACAACCTCGACGAGATTCGCCGGCAAGCCCGCTCGTATCTCTTCGCCGTCCAGGCCCTGCTGCGGGCGGTGCGCGAGCATGCGGCCGACTGCCTGGTGGCCTGGCCGCCGAAATTCCAGCTGCCTTCCGGAGCGGGCATCCGCGATCCGCTGCTCTCCCGGCTGGCGTTCTTCGCCCGTTATGAAAGCCTGGTGCGCTGCCTGGCGGTGCGCGAGGCCCGCGCCGAAGCCCGACCCACGCAGGTGTTGCTCGGCGAGGTCATCGAGTTGCAGGCCCGCGCCGACGCCAGCATGGACGTGGTCGGCGACCTCGTCGTCGAGCCCGAAAGCGGTGGCTTCCCGGCCTGGCTGCTGGTGCGCGACAACGAGGCGGGCCGCCGCGCGCAGCTGGAGTACGCCGACTATTGGTATCGCGGCAAACCCTACGGCGGTTCGGCGCATATCGCGCGGGCCATCGTCGGCGTGCAGCAAGTGCTGGCCCTGCCAAACGGTAACCGGCGCTTGCTGCTGAAATACGCGCAGCCCTTTCAGGGCGACCCGCCCCTGGCTGGCGAACGCTTCTTGCTCTACCCGCGCTTCACCGACTTCACCACCGATCCCGTCGTGAAGTTCCTGGAATTGCTCGACCGGACCGGCAGCGGACTGTTGCAGCAACTGCTTCAGCAGCCCGAACAGGCCGCGAGTCCGCTGCCCTTGCCCGCGCCGGCCGCCGCTGCCGTGGCCCAGGCGGCAGGCAAGCTGGCCTTCACGCCCAGCCAGCGCGACGCCTTCGACACCATCCGCCGGCAGCGCGTGACCGCCGTCTGGGGACCGCCTGGCACCGGCAAGACGCACTTCCTGGCCGCCTCGATCCTGGCGCTGGCTGCCGCCCACGCGAAAAGCCGGCGTCCGTTTCGCGTGCTGGTGACGGCGTACACCCACGCCGCCATCGAGAACCTGCTGCGCAAGCTGGCCGAGCTACTGCACGGCACGAAGCACGCCCACTTCGACCTGTCCCTGGCCAAGGCGAAATACTGGCAAGGCACGCCCGCTGGCATCGAGGCCGTGCCCGAGGACGAACTGCACGACTGGCTGCAAGCCAGCGACCACGCGGTCCTGGGCGCTACCGTCTTCTCCTGTTTGAAGGCCAGGCCGGCGCTCGACAGCTTCGACCTGGTGGTGATCGACGAAGCCTCGCAGGTGCGAGTGCCCGAAGCCGCCGTCGCCGTCCGCCTGGCGGGGGAAGCGGGCCGCCTGGTGCTGGCGGGCGATCACCTGCAACTACCGCCGATCATCGCCGGCACCTATCCCGAACCGGCTGCCGACCAGCCGCTGTTGCACCGTTCGATCTTCGAGGCAGTCTGTCCGCGCCTCGCGCCAGGGCAAACCATTCCGGCTACTGGTTCGGCCCTGCTACGACAGTTGCAGCATAACTTCCGCATGAACGACGTGCTGACCGGCGTGGCGGCGTCGTTGCTCTACGGCCCGGCGTATCAATGCGTGAACGCGGAAGTCGCCCGCCGCCGGCTGGCCTTCAAGTCGAAGCGCGGTCTCGATCCGCTCACGTCCGCGTGCCTCGATCCCGCGTATCCGCTGGTGCTGGCGATTCTCGATTGCCCGCGCGCCGCCCAGGCCAACCCGGTGGAAGCCGACCTCGTCGCCCAGCTGGTCAACGCCCTGCGCGACGGTCTGCTGGCCGCCAACGGCAAGCCCTACGCGGACGATGCCGAGTTCTTCCGCCACGGGGTCTTCGTCGTCAGTCCGCACCACGCGCAGATTCGCGCCATTCAGCGCGAGCTGGACAAGGTCCGCAAATGGCGCTCGCCGCCCTTCGTCGAAACGGTGGACAAGATGCAGGGCCAGGAAGCGGATTGCGTCGTCGTCAGCTACGGCGTGGCCGACCCGGAGTTTGCCCTGCGCGAAGCCGAGTTCATCTACGGTTTGAACCGCCTGAACGTGGCCATCACGCGGGCCCGCTCCAAGTGCATCGTCTGCCTGCCCCGGCCCTTGCTGGAAGCTGCTCCTGCCGTGCTGGACGTCGAACCGGCGGCGCGCGGCCTGGCCTTCATGCGCCGCCTGGTGCTGGCCGCCGAGTCCGTTAAAGACGCCCTCGTCTTTGAAGGTGAAGGCTCCGAGGTCCGCTTGCTGCGGCTGTCCCGTCCGCTGACGCGGTGAGCGACCGTCACGCCGGACGAACCGCTGGGTTTAGAATTGCCAGACGGCACACCTGTAGGGTCCGCTGTGCGGACCGCCAATCGTTGCCTGATCGGCGATTCAATGGTCCGCACAGCGGACCCTACAGGACTGTTCCAGTAGTCCTTATCACGGTGATTTAGCGTCCCGCCAATCATAGGGAACCGTCATGAAGCGTCTGCACCTGTCCGTCCGTCTCGCCGGTCTGATTCTACTGTTGCCGCTGCTGTCGGCCCGCGCTGCCGACCCGCAGCCGTTGAAGGTGTTCTTCGTCGGCAACAGCTACACCTACGGCAACGACCTGCCCAAGCTAATCGCCGAACTGGCCAAAGCGGGCGGGCAGCGGCCCATCGAGTTCGAGAAGCACACGCCGGGCGGCTGGAGCTTCAAGAAGCACTGGGAAGAAAGCAAGGTCGCCGACAAGATCGGCGCGAAGAAGTGGGACATCGTCGTCCTGCAAAATCACAGCATGGGAGCACTTGCCGCCCGCGACGAGATGATGGAATACGGCAAGAAGCTCGCGGCCGAAGTCCAGAAGCAGAACGCTCGCACCATCTACTTCATGACCTGGGCCCGGCAGAACAAGCCCGAAACGCAGGCCGACATCACCAAGGCCTACCAGGAACTAGCCCGCGATGTGAAAGCCGAAACCGCCCCGGTCGGCCTGGCCTGGGAAGCGGCCCTCAAGGCCGACCCCAAACGAGAACTGCACGTCAAGGACATGAGCCACCCGAACAAGGCCGGCAGCTACCTGGCCGCCTGCGTCTTCTATGCGGTGATCTACCACAAGAGCCCGGAAGGGCTGCCTGGCAAGCCCGCCGACCTGACCGACGAGGCCGCCAAACCGCTGCAAGCCATCGCCTGGCAGGTAGTGCAGCAGCAGCTGAAGGACAAGTAGCTTGCAGGTCCGTCACACCCCTTTGAGCCAAGAAATTTCCGATTGGCGCACAGTGGCAAAACCCCCATGTTTTGCCACTGCGCGCCAAATGCCTCTTGGCACGGAGTGGCCAAAACCCCCATGTTTTGCCACAGAGTGCCAAAGTGGCTTCCTGGTCCCGACTGCCCTTGATCCAGCGCACCCGCGTTTG
>JAEUIF010001083.1 GCA_016795185.1 Planctomycetia bacterium
AGGATAAGGTTCTTCGCGTAGCCTCGAATTAAGCCACATGCTCCACCGCTTGTGTGAGCCCCCGTCAATTCCTTTGAGTTTCAGCCTTGCGACCATACTCCCCAGGCGGGGTACTTAGCACTTTTGCTTCGGCTGTGAACCCATGTCTAGTCCACAACCTAGTACCCATCGTTTAGGGCCAGGACTACCGGGGTATCTAATCCCGTTTGCTCCCCTGGCTTTCGCGCCTCAGCGTCAGAAGAGGTCCAGTCCGTCGCTTTCGCCACCGGCGTTCCTTCCGATATCAACGCATTTCACCGCTCCACCGGAAGTTCCACAGACCCCTACCTCCCTCTAGACCACCAGTATCCAAGGCAATTCTCCGGTTAAGCCGAAGTATTTCACCCCGGACTTGATGGCCCGCCTACGCGCCCTTTAAGCCCAGTGATTCCGAACAACGTTAGGACGGTTCGTCTTACCGCGGCTGCTGGCACGAACTTAGCCCGTCCTTCCTCCAGGGATAGGTCAACCTTGCGGCTTCCTCCCCCTCGACAGTGCTTTACAACCCGAAGGCCTTCGTCGCACACGCGGCGTCGCTCGGTCAGGCTTGCGCCCATTGCCGAAGATCCTCGACTGCAGCCTCCCGTAGGAGTCTGGCCAGTGTCTCAGTGCCAGTGGCGCAGGTCGTGCTCTCACACCTGCTAGGCATCTCGGCCTTGGAGAGCCGTTACCTCACCAACAAGCTAAGACCACGTGAGCCCCTCCCAAGGCGAAATTCATTTGGTAACAAGAGGATGCCCCCTCGCTACGTCGCCCGGTATTACCCACCCGTTAGGGTGGCTATTCCAGTCCTCAGGGTAGGTTACCCACGCCTTACTGCCCCTTTCGCCACTCAGTCCGGCGTATTGCTACACCGTCTTCGTTCGACTTGCATGCCTAATCCACGCCGCCAACGTTCGTTCTGAGCCAGGATCAAACCCTTCAAAATTGTTTGCTTTAAGCACTCCGCCGCAAGCGGCGGAGCGTTTGAAAACAAGCCAGCATTTTTCCGAGTTTGGGTCGTCTAAGGACACGACTCAAAAGAAACTTGCGGAACGATTTTCATCGTTCCTAGCAAGGAATTGCGTCATGTCCTAAGACGTGACACACCCTTGCATCAGGCTTTCTAGGTGCTACCGAATTGTCAAAGATCGACCGAAAACACAACCTTCAGGACAACCTTTCGGCTTCCCTTCAGTTGGATGCGTCTCCTCCGAAAAGGATTCGCACTTTCCGACTGGGCTGTGTCGTTTGAGTGAAAGACCTGAGTGACTCAGGTAAGGAGAATGATAGACGCGATAGTGGGGGTTGTCAAGGCTTTCCCGAAAAAAAGGAAAAAACATCCCACCACACAGCTCGCCGTGTTTGAGAACCAGGTTCTCAGACCGCTTCCGGGCGGGTCGCACTGGCGAGCAGTGCGTCAAGGTTTCTAAGATTATGGAACAGTTCGCGAACGTAAGTCAAGCGAAAACCGAGGCTTTCATGTCCGAGCCGTCCCAGTGGGCCAGCTCAGCTGCCCAAACGCCGTCCTTGCGAGCCGGCGACCAACTCACGGCCCGCGAGTTCGAGCGACGTTTTGACGCCCTGCCTGGACTCAAGAAAGCCGAATTGATTGGCGGCATCGTCTACTTGCCTTCCGACGTTGCGGATGAAAGGCACGCGACGCCGCTTTTCGAGCTGCTGGGCTGGCTCGGCGTCCACAAGGCCCACACGCCTGCACACGCCTGGCGTCCAAGGCGCGGCGCATGCCACCTTGCGATTGGACCGCGAGAACCGCCCACAGCCCGATGGCGTTCTGCGCATCCTGTCCTGCCACGGTGGCCAGTCGCGCACCAGCGACGATGGCTATGTCGTGGGCGCGCCGGAGTTGGCCGCCGAGATCGCCGCCTCCAGCGTCAGCTACGACCTGCACGACAAGCTCGATTCCTATCGCCGGCACGGCGTTCGCGAATATGTTGTCTGGCGGGTGGAGGAGCGGGCGCTTGACTGGTTCGTGCTGCGTGACGGCCAGTTTCAGCTGCTGCCCGTTGGCCCCGATGGTCTGCACCACAGCGAGGTTTTTCCGGGCCTGTGGCTGGACGCCCCCGCCCTGCTGCGTGGCGACCTGGCCCGCGTGCTGCAAGTGGTCCAGGACGGTATCCGCGCCCCGGAGCATGCCATATTTGTAAACCGGCTGGCCGAGACCGCCGCCGCGACACCTTCCGAGTGAGACACCATGCCTGCACCGCGCATCCTGATCCTTCGCGCCCCTGGCAGCAACTGCGACGGCGAAACCCAGTTCGCTTTTGAGCGCGCTGGCGGCATCGCCGAGCGCGCCCACATTAATCGCTTGCGCGAGCAGCCGGCCCTGCTGCACGATTATCAGGTGCTGGTGGTGCCCGGCGGCTTCACCTTTGGCGACGACGTCGGCGCGGGCAAAATCCTCGCCAATCAGCTGGTGCATTTCCTCGGCGACGCCCTGCGCCAGTTCCGCGACGCCGGCAAGCTGATCCTCGGCGTGTGCAACGGCTTCCAGGCGCTGCTCAAAGCCGGGCTTATCCTGCCGCCGGACGATGCCGGCCCGCTGGCCACCCTGACCTTCAATACTTCTGCCCGCTTCGAGGACCGCTGGATTCACTTGCAAGCCCAGGGCGATAAGTGCCCCTTCCTGAAGGGCTACGAACGGTGGGAGGTGCCAGTCGCCCACGGCGAGGGCAACTTCCGCTGCCGGGAAGGCGCGATCCTGCAAAAGCTGGAGCAGAACCAGCAGATCGTGCTGCGTTACGTCGATTCGGCCGGCAACGTGGGACCGTACCCGGTGAACCCCAACGGTTCGCAGGGCGATGTGGCTGGCGTCTGCGATGCGACCGGGCGCGTCCTCGGCCTGATGCCTCATCCCGAACGGCACGTCCTGCCCACGCAGCATCCCCAGTGGACGCGCCGCGGCCTGGCCCCCGAGGGCGACGGCCTGCGGCTGTTCCGTAATGCGGTGCAGTTCTTTCAGTAAATCTTCTTGCCGGTATGGGCGAGCGGCGCGCTGCCGCCCGCTGTTCGCCCAAAGCGAATCCGCTGGCCGAGCGAAAACGGCCCCATTTCTTCACCACCCCGCACCCAGGCCCAGGGGCCGGTTGACGCCCTGCCTATGAATGTAGGGCCGCGGCGCGCGGACGCGCCGTGGCCCCGTGGCCGCGCCGGCCGAAAAAGCGTTGACAGCCGCGCGTTCGCGACCTAGCCTAAATCCCTGGAGTTCAAGCCGCGTTTCCCGAAAAGCCACTCGTTCGGACTCAACCGGCTACGGTAACTCCACGGAGACGAGTGTCTGTTCGCAAGCACTGGCAGGATGCGGCCCCTTTGCTTGCCGACCAACGAGAACAGACCGTGCCCTGCGCCAAGGGGACCGACCGACGGGAAATGATGCCCGTCGAAGAAACGGACGTTCCAACCATGCTGACTCCTGCTCCCAAGTCCGACGAGCGTCGTGGCCACGAGCGCCACTCGTTCAACCTCAAAACCACTTGCAAGCTGATCGACCTGGCGGGCCGGCTGCCCTGGCAAGGGGAATGCCGCGACCTGTCGTATCGCGGCCTGCGCATGGTCATGGAACGTGCCTTTCAGCCGCAAACCATGCTGCTGATCGAGTTCCAGGGGCCGAACCAGCTATCCGTGCGTTCGGTGCTGGCGCGGGTCATGTGGTCCGAGAAGAACCCGGAAGGCGGCTGGGTGCTCGGCTGCGCCCTGGTCCACGGCTTGCAAGAGGCCGAGTTGTCCGGACTGCTCGAAGAAGCCTGCCAGGTGACCGTCGAGCCCGTGCGCGCCGCACCGGCGGCCGGCGCGGGCAAGTCCAGTGGGGACGATTCGCGTCTCGGCCGCCTGATGCAGAACGTGCATGGCCCCGGCGGCGGCCGCGCCGCGGTAGCGACGATCGAACCGCTGACTGGCTTTCACAATATCGAGCGCCTCCGCCAGCGGCTGCGGACCATACCGCTGGCCGTCCGCCTGCCGTCGCGGCAAAAGGCCGTGGCGAAGGCGGCCCGCTACGCCAGCCTCAAGCAGACGCCGACGGTCTTTGCCGCGCCGCGTCAACGCCAGACGCCGACGACCTTCATCTCGCCGCTGCACGCCGCCGCCACGGCCCGTGACACGATGGGCGGCTCCAGCGAGGTGACCGCGCTGGTGCCGACCAATGAACCGGCCGAAACAAACGCGCCGGAACCGCCGGTCCACCATGCCGCCGCCACGGCCCGCGCCGCCGAGCAAGCCGCCCGCGCCTTCGAGCAGGCGGACGCCGACCGTGTCAATCAGGAGTTGTTCGATCACCTGACCGAGCAGCTCGAAGCGGATCAGGTCGGCGAAGCGCGCACGACCCTGCTGGCCCTGCTCGAACGCAACCCCGGCGATCGCGAATGCCAGTTGATGCTCTCGCAGTTGAACGATCAACTCGACCTGCCCGAGCAAACGGGCGAGCTGCGCTGCTTCACCGGCCATCGCGGCGAGGTCAACAGCGTGGCCTTTTCGCCGGACAGCGAACAGGTACTGTCTGGCAGCGGCGGCGAGGTCGTCGATGGCTTTTACACCGATGGTGAGGACCAGTCGCTGCGGCGCTGGGACGCGCTGACTGGCAAGGAAACCGGGCGCTTCACCGCGCCGGCCAGCCCGGTGCTGAGCGTAACCTGTTCGCCGAACGGCACTCACCTGCTGGTGGCCTGCCGCAACGGCCAGGTGCATTACGTGGACCGCCGCGATTTCTCCTTCCACCGCAAGGTCGCCAGCCACAAGCAAATGGTCCTGAGCGCGGCGCTCTCGCCAGATGGCCAATGGGTGCTGACCGGCTGCGACGACGGCGTCGTCCGCCTGTGGAACCTGCTGGGCAAGCGGGTGCGCCGCTACGAGGGGCACAGCCGCGCCGTCACCGGCGTGGCCTTTTCACCGGACGGCGGCGGTGTGGCGTCCGCGAGCCTGGACGGCAGCGTCCGCCTCTGGGACACGGAGACCGGCACGCCGCGCCAGTGCCTGACGGGCCACGCCAAGGGCGTGCTCGCGGCGGTCTTCTCGCCGGACGGCCGGCAAGTGCTGTCCGCCAGCGCCGACGCCACCGTGCGCCTCTGGGACGCCGCCAGCGGCACGCTGGTCCACACGTTCGCCGGGCACACGGCCGGCGTCACCAGCGTGGTCTTCACACCCGACGGCACGCAGGCCCTGTCCGGCAGCAGCGACGGCAGCGTGCGCCTCTGGGACGTCGGCGCCGGCACGGAGTTGCAGTGCTTCACCGGGCACACGGCCGGCGTCAAATGCCTGGCGATTTCCTCCGGCGGGCAGCGCTTCCTCTCCGGCAGCGCCGACCGGACGGTGCGCCTGTGGCGGCTGCCCGTTTG
>JAEUIF010001156.1 GCA_016795185.1 Planctomycetia bacterium
TTTGCGGCCCAGGCTCCCGCCCACCCCCCCCTCTTAACCAAACACCACCTCGCGGTATTCGGTGTGGTTTCACCATCCCCCCCGGCTCGGGGGGGGGTGGGGGGGGGGGGGCGGGCCACGGCACTTGCGCCTGCGGTTAGCCCCTCACCCCTGCCCCTCTCCCGCCAGGGGAGAGGGGTGTTGAATCTCAATCGAAGAGGCTCTTTTCGGTTACTTGCATTTGCCGTTCGGCGGTGAAGCCGAGCAGGTCCACCTTGAGTGCATGGCGGCCGACGGCGGTGGAACGCACGCGCCAGGAAACCTGCGAATAGCCTTCGCGGCCCGGTTTCGGCACGAATTGCTCGCTACTCTGCCCCGCAGCCAGCGTCAGGCCCGCGGGCAGTTCCAGCCGGATTTTCTGGCCCGCCAGCTTGTCGCCCTTCACGTAAGCGGTGGCGGTGAAGGTGTTGCCCATCTTGCTGGAGCCAGCCGTCAGCAAGCGCAGCCGGCCGTCCTCGCGCGGGCTGAAGCCGCCCTCGGCGGAGCCGCCAAACCCTTCACCGTAAATCTGGCCCAGGCCGTAGGTGAAGGCCAGCCGTCGCTCGCTCTGGGGCCGCATGCTTTGCTGCGCCCAGTAGAGGACCGCGCAGGAATCGGACTTCTGCGGCACCTCGTTCATCGGGCGGAAGTCCCAGTCCCAACGGATTTCGCTGTTGTCGGGCCAGCGGCAGATCACCAGGCGGTCGAGCGGTTCGTAGCCTTGCAGCTTCAGGTTCAGCTCGGCCACGGTAGCCATGCGGTCTTCGAGCTTGTCGGTCTCGATGGCCCGGATGAACGCCGGCACCGTCCGGCTGTTGAAAATCTCCATCGAATCGAGCAGCCGCCCCGCCGACTGCTCGCCGGGCGGAATCAGGAACGGCACGCCGTCGTTGCCGCCGATCAGGGTGTCGAGCATGAAACGCAGGCCAACGGTGTGCGGCCGGACGTCCAGGTTGAGGAGGTCGTAACGCACCAGCACGGTGTCGAGCAGGCCGGTCATCTCGCCGCGAATCAGCTGCACCGTCTGTGTGATGCGGATGGCGGGCTTGCCGCCTTGGTCGAGCACCTCAACCGCCGCCTGCCAGGTGTGTTCGTCGAGCTTCACGTCCCTGATGGGCTTGTTGTTCCGGTCGCGCGCCCAGCGGACGCCCGGCACCTCGACGCCGAAGAGGTAATCGAGACCATCGATGCGGAAGCAGGTGTTGTTGGTCAGCCCGTTCTCTTCGCGCGTCAACCGCTTCCAGCGTTCGGGATCGAGGGGGTCGCGCAGCTGCGTGCAGACGATGCCGAAGCGCTGGCTCTGGCTGAAGGCCAGCCGCAGGCGGGGCGTCGGGTCGCGCACGACCAGCACCTCGGTCGGCCGGGACGGGCCACGGGTCAGGACGTGGTAGGTGACGCCGACGGTGCCCGTCACCGCGATCAGCGCACAGCAGGCCAGGGCGATGGCCTTGGCCTTGGCGAACAGGATGGCCTGCACGCCGGCCTCCGCCAGGGCGACGGCGGCGGCGGACGAACCCGCGACCGCGGCGGCTTCCCCGGCCGCGAAGGCCAGCGACGCCGTGACCGTCGCGTCGATCAGCGGGCCTTGCACCGCCGCGCTGGCGTTTTCGGCCAGCAGCGCGGGCAACGCCGCGGACGACAGCACGATGCCGCGTTCGAGCAACCGTACCCGCAGCTTTTCGCGGGCCTGGGACAGCCGATACGAAATCGAACCCACGGGCCAGCCGAGTTCTTTCGCGGCGACTTCGTTGGTCTTGCCTTGCAGGTAGCAAAGCACCAGCGGGGCGCGGTACTTGTCCGGCAGCCGGTTGAGTTCTTCGTCCAGCACCGGACGCAGCTCTTGCCAGTGGGGGTCGGGCTCGGGTGGAGGAGAAGCCATCTGGCCGGCCTGCCTTTCCTGTTCGCGCCTGCGGCCGGCGGCGGCCCTGGCTTTCAGGGCGAGGCGATACGCGGTGCCGCACAGCCAGCTGCCCACGGCTTCTTGCCGGCGGATGGAGTCGGCCTTCCGGGCCAGGACCATGAAGGTCGCCTGAAAGACATCCTCGGCGTCGTGCTCCTCGTGCAGCACGCGCTTGCAGACGCCCATGACCAGCGGTCCGTGCCGTTGCACCAGTACCTCGAAGGCGGCGGCGTCGCGGTTCTTGGCGAACGCCTCCAGCAGCTGGCGGTCGCCCAGTTCCTCCACCGAGCGGACGCCGACCAGGCGGCACAGCTGGCGGAGCACCTGGTTCAACTGACCGCTCGTCATGGCTGGCACTCTCCGGCGGACGTCTCCCATGTCCGGCTATATGTTCCCGGACGGCCGCGGGCAAATGAAGGAATTTTGGAAAAGCGCACGGTGGCCCACGTATTGTATCCGCTGCGAAGTGTGGAAGAGTTCACCAGCGGCTGAGATATTCGAGACGATCCTGCATGTCCGTGGCGCTCAGCGAGCGAGCCAGGTTCAGCAACCGGCGCAGCAGATCGCCGACGGGCCGCTGTTGGGACACGATCACTCCGGCATGATGGCCGCCCTGAGCAACCAACTCCTGATGCAGCCGGGCGAAGTCGGAGACGTTGAAGGTGACCAGGGTTCGGTTTTGTCCGAATGCCCCGAGGAGTTGGTCGGGATCGTCGCAACCGAGGCGACCCGCCTCGGGAGTGGATATCGCGTCGAAGCCCGCGGCGCGCCGCTGGGCCGCGACTGCACCGTCGATGTCCTCGTCCGTGAAAAACCGCACCTGGCTCATGATTATCGCGCGCCGCCGGGCCAATCGCGCTGTGCGGCGGCTTCGTCGTCCGCGGCCAGGTCGGCGGCGATCTCGTCGGGGTGGTCGTAGGCGTAAGCGAGGGCGTCATGCACGTCGGCCGGACGGAGGTGCGGATACTGTTGCAGGATTTCTTCCACGCTCATGCCCTGCCGGTAGCAGGTGAGAAGGACACTGACTCGAATGCGCGTACCGGCAACCACCGCTCGGCCGCCACAGCGGTTGGACACCTTCTCGATGTTGCGGTAGTCGACCTTGGACATAGAGAATAACCCGGCGTGAAATAATCCCCACCGCATTATGACAACGTTTGCGCGCAAAGGGAATCGGGTTTGAAGACGCGCGAAGCCGCCGACGGCCGGGTGGCACGTCCCTCGGTACTCCGAGGGCGTGCCGAACCCCGCAACGACTTCACCTCCGACAGTGGCCCGTCGCTCGCACGCCTTCGGAGTACCGAGGGAGGTGCCACCCGAATGCTCACCCGACCTTTTCGGCGAGGGCAATCACCTCGTCGAGCAGCGGCGGGTTCTTGCCGAACTTCTCGACGTATTCCGCCCGCGTCGGCAGGATGCGCAGCTTCATCTTGTCCTGGTGGTAAGCCGCGATCGAACTGAGCTTGTGCTCCTGGAAGGGATTGGCGAAGCGCTCCAGCGTCTGCTCGGCGAACTGCTTCGGGCCGTCCACCCGCCCTTCGAGCGTCGGCACGATCTCCTCGAAGATCAGCCGCTTCAGCCAGGGGCCGACTTCCGGATGCTGCACGGCTTCGCGCACGATCTTCAGTCCCAGGGGCAGCGCCTTGCAGACCAGCGCCGTGTGCGCGCCGTTCAGGATGCGCACCTTGCGCAGCGTGTAGGGCATCACATCGTCCACGCGCAGGACCGACGGATGCGTGAAGAAGTCGTTGGCTCGGCGGCTCTTCTCGACCGCCCACAGGGCAAAGGGCTCAGCCACCGTGAGTAACTCGTCCTGCGCCAGCAGCGGGTGCTCGGCGGGTTTGCCGGTGACGATGCGGTCTACCAGCGTGTTCAGCCAGAGGCAATCGCGCTCCAGCCAGCTGAGGAAGTTGTCGGGCTGCTGCCAGTCGCGGCCGAGTTGCAGGACGATGCCGCGCAGCTTGAGGGCGTTCTTCTCGAATAGCTCGCAGGGCACCACCGTCAGCGGTTCGCCGCCGGCCTGGAAGCGCTCGCGCAGCACGTGCAGCAGCTTGGCGGGGTACGAGCGCGGCGGCGCGGACTCCGCCGTGTCGCCCGGATCGAGGGTGAAACCCGATTCGGTGGTGTTGGAAATGATCCAGCGCAGCTGCGGCGCGCGCGCCAGCTGCAAGACCCGGTCCCATTGCCGGTCGGCGGACAGGCCGCGGCTGATGCTCTCCACCCGCTGGACCCGGTCCACTGCCTGGCCCTTTTCCAGACCGCGCACCACCACATGGTAGCCGCCTTGCTCGTTGAGCAGGTCGGCCCGGCTGCCGGCCGTCGATTGCACGACGACGATGCGGCCGACTTGCTGGCCGGCGCGGTTGGCCTCATCCACGAACAGGTCGGCGAACGCCCGCAGGAAGTTGCCGCCGCCGAACTGAAGGATGGTTTCCGGCAAGGTGCTCATGGTGCGGATTCTCTGGCATAAAACAGCACAGGCACCGACATGGTCGGTGCCTGTGCTGTTTTATGAAGGTCGGCGGGCCGCGCCAATCATTTCTTGGCCAGGAACTCGCGCATCAGGGAAGCGGCATCGTCCTTGGCGAGCATGGCTTCCTTGTTGTCCTTCGCGCCGGAGGTGATCCAGCGCATCACCATGTCCTTTTCCTTGGCGTTGAGCGGGACGCCCATGCCTTCGGGGGGCATGGTGTTGGTCGAGAGCACGGCCCACAGTTCGCTCTTCTGGAGGTTGCCGGGGGTGACGCCGGGGCCGGCGTTGCCGCCCTTCTTCAGCGCCGCCAGGTCGGTGACGTCCAGGCCGCTCTTCTTCTCGATGCCGTCGTGGCACTTGCCGCACTTCTGGGTCAGGATCGGCAGGATGTGCTTCTCGTAGGCCAGCACGTCACCGCCCGCGGCCGGCGGAGGATTGGCACCGGCGGTGGCGACTTCCCGCGCGCCGCCCTTGATCCAGTTCAGGATCTTTTCCCGCTCTTCGGGGGTCAGCTGCGGCTTGTCGCGCGGCGGCATTTCCTTGTCCTTGATCGACAGCCACATCTGGCTCTTTTCCGGATCGCCGGGCACCAGGCCGGGCTTCATGCTGTCCGCCGTGGGCTTCATCATGGCGGCAATGGTTGTGCCGTCGAACTTGCCCTTGGCCTTGGCGCCGGTATGGCAATCGTTGCACTTCACTTGCAGGATGGGCAGCACGTCCTTGAACAGCACCACCGGCACGCTCGGATCGATCTTCGGTTCCGGCGGCTTGGGATCGGTCTTGGGTTCCGGGGGCTTCGGTTCGGTCTTGGGCTCGGTTTTGGGCTCGGTTTTGGGTTCCGTCTTCGGTTCGGTCTTCGGTTCGACCTTGGGCTCAACCTTCGGTTCGACCTTGGTTTCGGTCTTGGGCTCGGTCTTCGGTTCGGTCTTGGCGGCCTCGGTCGCCTTGGGATCGCCGCCCTTGCCGGTATCCGCCTGCGCCACGGCCTGGCCGGTGCCCTTGCCCTTGGCGCTCGTGTCCTTGCTGTTGAAGGCCATGTGGATGCCGTACCAGCCGGCACCCATGCAGCCCAGGGCAACGACAGCCAGGGCCAGGCCCTTCAGGGTCGAACCGAGGCTGGAGAAGCCGCTGCCGCGCTTCCGCCGGCCGCGCTTGTCGTAGGCGGACACGGAGGCCCATTCCGAGCGCGCCGGCCGCACCAGTTCGGCTTCCACGGGCTTGCCGTTCGGTGGCGCGTGGGGACGCGCGACTGGCTCTCGCCCGCGCGAGGAGCGCGAACTGTGTCGGTGCTTGTCGCTCGAAGAGCGATGTTTGCGATGCGACCCCGAAGATCCGTGATGGTCCTTGCCCACGAGAGACCCCTCCGGTTGTGATCTGCAAGTCTGCGGTCGGAATTGGCGGCCGTCAATTATGACTTGGAAATGCCGCAGCCGTCAAGCAACTAAGTTGTGTGGTGGCAAACCACGTGGCTGCGGTGCGGCCCATCTCATTAGACGTTATGGCGGGGCAAAAAGTTCCGGCGGAAGCACCGCCCCGCCGAACTTTGGCGGTTCGCTTGCAAGTCTTGACAGATACTGATGTTGAAACCGGGAGCGACGGCGCGCACCGGCGCCGAGTCGGGTAAAGTTGCTGGCGCTTGCTGGTCTCGCGGCAACCGAAATGTCGGCGCACTCGGTCCTTGACATTCACGGCGCAGGTGGGACAATCGAGCAAAGATTCACCAGCAGTGCTGACGGTCTGACCAGTGCGCGGTCCCTGTGGTCGCCGCGGCTCTTCGTCGAATTGCCCAAGGCATTTGCTGGCTTGATCTTCCGCCCGGCCCTCGTAAAGTGGTACGACAGGGCGCAGCGTTTGCTTCCTTCCAGCCGCTTCCTACCTTCCTTGAAAAAATAGGGATACCTCCATGAGCGAGCGTCGCGTGGGATTGTGGATGATCGGGGCCTTCGGCGGCGTGGGCACGACCGTGGCCCTGGGGTTGGCCGCCCTGCGGCGCGGCCTGATCGACAACACGTCGCTGACCACGACCCTGCCGATCTTCGACGGCGTCGATCTCGACGGGTTCGGCGATTTCGTCCTGGGCGGCTACGAGGTCCGCAAGACCAGCTATCGCCGGTCGGTGCAGGAATTCCAGCAGCGCTCGAACGTCTTCGACCCGGCTATCGCCGACGCCTGCATGCCGGACCTCGACGCCTGGGGCGAGAATGTCCGGCCGGGCACCGTGGTCAATGCCGGCGCGACCATCGAACGCCTGGCCGACCTGCCGGAAGCCCACCGCGTCGAGACGCCGCGCGCCGCCTTCGAGAAGATGAAGACCGACCTGGCCGAGTTCCGGGAGAAACACCGGCTCGACCAGATCGTCGTCCTCAACGTTGCTTCCACCGAACCGCCGTTCGAGCTGGGCGAAGTCCACGAGACGCTGGATCAGCTGGTGCCCGCTCTCGAAAAGAGCGGCGCGCCGCTGTTGCCGCCGAGTTCGATCTACGCCGGCGCGGCGCTGGAACTGGGCCTGCCGTACATCAACTTCACACCGTCGCTGGGCGCTTCGATCCCCGCCCTGGCCGAGCTGGCGCTGAAGCGGAACGCACCCTACGGCGGCAAGGACGCCAAGACCGGCGAGACCCTGATGAAGACCGTGCTGGCGCCGATGTTCGCCATGCGCAACTGGAAAATCCTCAGCTGGGTCGGGCACAACATCTTCGGCAACCGCGACGGCCTGGTGCTGGACGACCCAGCCAACAAGGCGTCCAAGATCAAGACCAAGGACCAGGTGGTGTCGTCGATCGTCGGCTACAAGCCGCAGACGCACGTTTCCATCGAGTACATCGAATCGCTGGACGACTGGAAGACCGCGTGGGACCACATCCACTTCAAGGGCTTCCTGAACACCAAGATGATGATGCAGTTCACCTGGCAGGGCTGCGACTCCATCCTGGCAGCGCCCATCGCCATCGACGTCTGCCGGCTGGCGCTGCTGGCCCAGCGGCGCGGCGAGGCCGGCGTGATGAAGCACCTGGCCTGCTTCTGGAAGAACCCGATGGGCGTGGAGGAGCACGACTTCTTCAAGCAATTCCTGATGCTGGAGCAATACGCCCGCACGGCCCGCGAAGTACCCGCCACGCCGCTGCCGGCCGCCGAGCACCAGGACTGCACGCTGCACCACCACACGCACGGTGAAACGACGAGCGGCACGACGGCGGCCGTCGAGATGCCGGGGAATGTACGGGCCGTGCCGGTGGCGAAGGACTGATCTGGGCCAGGCATCCCAGCAATCAGCCAGCGGTTGATACCGGGAAGGATGCGCTATGAGCCATTCGCTGACCGTCGAGTTGAGCGCTACGGCGTTTGAGGCGCTGTCCGAGCGCGCCCGCGCGGTCGCCCAGTCGCCCGCGACGCTGGCCGCCGCGGCTCTGGAACGGCAGTTCGGCAATCCCGCAACGCCGTCCGATACCGAAGCGCGCCGCGCGGCGGCGCGTCGCTTCGAGCGGCATTTCGGCGCGCTCAGCCTCGGCCGGGCCACGGGAGCGGACAACGACGCCATCGACGCCGACCTGGCACGTGCTTACGCCGACCCGCATGACGCCCCCTGATGTTGCTCGACACCTCCGGGCTCCTCTGTTTGCTGCATCGCGACGAGCCGCAGCATGAAGCAGCCTGTCAGTGCTATCAGACTGCGCGCAGCCGATGGACGCACGCTTATGTGCTGGCCGAGTTTGTCGCCTTGGGCCAGGCGCGACGTTTGCCTCGGCCGGCGGTGTTGGAGTTTCTGAACGATCTGACCGCCAATCCCGAGGTAGAAGTCGTTTGGGTCGATCGACAGCTGCACGAGCTGGCCATGCAGCTGCTCGCCGAGCGACTCGACAAGAAATACTCGCTTTGCGACGCGGTGAGCTTTATCCTGATGCGCGACCGAGGCTTGCAAGACGCCCTGACCACGGATCACCATTTCGAGCAGGAAGGCTTTCGGAAACTGCTCGACTGATTGTATTTGCCGATCGTTGCGTCGCGCCCACACCGAATACGAGTCCCCTCCATGCAACTGGCTTTCAGCACCAACGCTTACCTGAAATACTCCTTCCGCGAGGCGGTCACCCGCCTGGCCAACATCGGCTATGCCGGCGTCGAGATCATGGCCGACGTGCCGCACGCCTGGCCCGCTTGCCTGCTCGAAGAACAGAAGCAGGCCATTCGCGACAGCCTGGCCGCGAACAAGCTGCGCATCTCGAACGTCAACGCGTTCATGATGAACGCCATCAACGACCGCCGGCAGAAATACTGGCACCCGTCCTGGATCGAACCGGACCCCGATTACCGGGCCATCCGCGTCGATCACACCATCCGCGCCCTGTCGCTGGCGAAGGAACTCGGCGCGCCCAATATCACCACTGAGCCGGGCGGCCCCGTGCCCAAGGGCGAATCGTGGGGCGCGTACCTCAAGCTGTTCGTCGAGGAACTGAAGCCGGTCATCGAGCATGCCGAGAAGGTTGGTGTGCCGTTGCTCATCGAGCCGGAGCCGGAGTTGCTGATCGAGACCGCCGCGCAGTTCGAGGAGTTCATGGAGCACATCAAGTCGCCCCTGGTGGGCCTGAACTTCGACATCGGCCACTTCTACTGCGTCGGCGACGATCCGGCCCCCACGGTCAAGCGGCTGGCCAAGTGGACGAAGCACTACCACCTGGAAGACATCGCCGCCACGCGGGTGCATCATCACCTGGTGCCCGGCGAGGGCGCGATTGACTTCCCGTCCACGCTGACGGCGATCCGCGAAACCGGCTACCACGGCTGGATCACGGTGGAACTGTATCCCTACGTCGATGACCCCGACCCGGCGGCCCGCACGGCGCTGGAGCGCGTGCGGAAACTCATGGACCCCGCGGCTTGATCTTGACCCGCATCGGTACGTCGGGCTTTCCAGCCCAATGATAGCGCCGGTGATGTGCGGCGCTGGGTGCCATGCCCACGGCTTTGCGTGGGCATGGCAAGCCTGTGCGGTCCTCATGCCCACGCAAAGCCGTGGGCATGGCACCCAAGCATCAAAAATCCCGACTGAACGAAAGGTGTCTTGTATCTGCCCTAGTGCATCGTCAAATAGGATGTTGCCCGAAGGAATGATGGGTGGCACG
>JAEUIF010001233.1 GCA_016795185.1 Planctomycetia bacterium
GGCCGGCGACGTCGCCGGCCTGCGCCAGCTCTTCCGCCGGCCCCGGTTCGATTCCTACGAGCAAGAGCACCTCTTCCAGGCCTTGCGTACCGCCATCGACGTGGCCAGCCGGGACCCGGCGCGCTTCGCCGCCACGCTGTACGCCCAGAGCATCGCCTTCACCGGCTACCTGCTGCTGCGCACGCACTACCTGGCCGAGCGGCTCATCGTCAACCACGACGACGTCCGCAACGGCGGCGGGCTCCTCGACATGCCGGCCGACGTCTTCAAGATCTTCCTGCCGCGGCTGCTCGAGCTGCAGCACCACGTTGCGGAACTGCTCGAAGCGCAGGCGAAGACGGCACGGATGTGGGAGCTGGCTTACGGCAAGCGGCGCCAGAACCGGCGTGCCCGGCGACGGCTCGCCGACCAGGGCCGTGCAGGTGCAACACAACTACCCAACGATGCTGATCAGGATCGAACAGCGGCGGCAACGTCGAGGCGGGAGGACCGACATGGCGATACCAGACCTGGAAGCACGCTGGCGGCGGATTCACGCGCGGTTGGCAGCCAGCCGGCAGCACCTGCGCAAGCAGGGGACGCTGGCGTCGCGGCTGTCGCACGGGCGGCGGGTCTGGAGCGTGCGCTTCGTGACGCATGAAGACGGCCGCGCGCGGCACCGCGCCGTGTACGTGGGCGGCGATGACCAGGTCGAGCTGCTCGACCGCGTGCGCCGCTACCTGGCCGAGGTGCGCGCCCCCGCCCGGTGGCCGGCGGAACTGGCCGCCTACGCGGACTGGTCGCTGCAGCTCCGCAATGCCCTGCAACGGCTCAGCCCTACGATCAAACGCCTGGAGCAAAAATGACCCGACGGAAACCAGTTTTGCTGAGCCCGAACATGGAGCGCGCCGTGTCGACAACGACCCTCTTGCCCGACGACGCACGGCGGCTGCCGCCGGCGCTGTACGCGGACATCAGGCGGCTGGTGGACATCCTGCTCGGCGACGACGACGCGCAGCGGGCCCATGTCTTCCGCTACTTCTGCCAGGAGGCTTACCATGAAGTGGTCGAGTACGTCATGCACGAGCTGTACCTGGTGGCGATGGAAACGACGGACGCGCGCTGCTGCGCCCGCGTCCTCGACACGCACCGTCGGGTGGTGCCCACAGCCCTGGCGGCCGCGCGGCGCTCGGTGTATCGTCATGCCGCGATCCTTGCTGAAGAGTGTTCCGGCGCTTCGCCAGGTTGCACAGCGTCGTCGTCGACGCCGGCGGCGGCGGATGTGGTGGCAGGGCATCGGTCTCCGACCTAACCGCTCGCACCGGCCAGAACGGCAGCGCTGATGCACGAACTGGCGCTCAAGACGTAGGGCAGGATACGTTGAATTCACAAGTCGACGGGTGACTGCCATGCATCGTCATAATGAGCGCCTGGCGGCTGATCGACAGCTACCGCCGGATCGTCCGCGGACACGTGATCGAGCCCAATACCACACGAGGCAGCGCGTGCGCTTGGCGACAGGAACGGCAAACAGCCCGGCGGCATGAAGCAGGTCAAGTCGACCCTGACCGCACCCAGAAGACCTATCCCCCACTCGTACAACGTCCAAAAAATGCACGATGACGCGGAGATCCACGCCTACCCGGTCGTCACTGATGCCGACTGCTTCAGCGAACCGCCCGCTACGCTGCAAAACGACAAGCAAATCGACCTAAAGCCAACGGATTACGCCCTTTCGGCCGAGTCGCAGCAGAAGAAACATGCAACCCGTTGGCTTCCGTTGCCGGCCGGCAACGGAGAATTCGGCCTGTTCAGGCACCCATTTCGTCAGAAACCAAGTCGAAAACGACACCAACTCGTCCGGACCAGGCGAATTCGCTGCCGGCCACCTGCAATCTGATCTCCATCCGCATGTAGCGGCCGCCTGCGGACCGTTCACTGCAACGAAGGTCGATAGTTTGGTCTTCAACCAACGCTGGCGCGTTCGCCGAAGGCCTGGTACAGAGCGCATGCTTGCCATGAAGCCATGCCCCGGACTGTCCACGGTTCAAGTCGATCAGCAATCGCGGTTCGACTTGCAGCTCGAACATCAAAGCGCATTCCCGCACCAGCCCGTGGTCGCAGACTGGAATTCCAGTCGCCGGTCTACCGAGTGTCGTTTCGCGCCGGTCACGATGCTGATTGCAGAAACGTTCCGTCGACACCAGTGCATTTTCGTCGCCGTAGCAGGCGATGCTCTGAATGCCGAGCTTCGCTGTCGACCGACCGCGCCAATTGGCAGTAAAAAACTACTGCCCGGCGGTCAAGTCGGCAGCGGCTCGCTACGGCAGTCCGACACCGACAACGGCCGAGTGATCAACAAGACAGGTGCCCGGCCGCGCTGCTTTCGCGTGCATCCAACCGAGCCTGCGGGCCACTGCCACCACAGGGCGACGTCCTTCCGGCAGGTGTTCTCGTCGGGCTCACCGTTCAGGGCCTGCAAGACATCCGCCAGCCTGCCGACGACGCTGACCCCTGCTGTCTGGCGACCCAACAGCTTCAAGGCTTCCAGGCGACGATAGCCGACAGTCAGGCCAGGGTTGTGATGGACCGCCGACCGTGATTTCCTATGCTGTTGCTGTGGATTCCTCTGTGCCCGGAGTGCCCAGCCCATGATGGACTCATCGCCGAGTTCGCCCCGCCTAAGTGGCGAAGGCAAAGCCTGGGTCCATCAGCAGTGCATTTGGACTAAATGCCGACGCAACAGGTTTTTCAGCCCAATTCGTGTCAAAATCGATTCTGGCCGAGCGGCTTGCGTTGCCGGCGGGCAACGCAGGATCCAACCCGTCCAGGTACCAATTTCGACCGAAACCAAGTCGAAAGCGTCACCAACGTGCTTGCACCAGGCTTTTTCGACGCCAACCACCTGCAATCGGGTTCCCATCTGCCCGATCGCAGCGATCAAAGGCCATTCATGGCAATCTCCGTATTTTGGTTGTACTCCATTACTGCCGTGAACGTGCCCTGGCGGGCTGATGATTCGGTCGTCATCAGCTTCCGGCCGGACAGAGCTGTTCTCATGCAGGCGTTACGTTCGATGGGTCCGCGACCCAATTCCTGAGAGATCATCCGATGAAAACGATCCGCCCGAACCTGACGCCGGCATCGTCGAGCGATCACCTCGCCACCACGGATGCCATCGAGCAGGTCGCCTTGGTCGCCCACACCTACAACACGAAGAACCGCCACGGCCTCTGGGACTACTCGGAACATTTCCAGCGGATCAACGCGCATTGCGACCGCGAGGGCTGCGATACGGTGCTGTACGCCTTGCACACCTGGGACAACAATTCGCCGGTGCCGAGAACGTGGAAGGACATCTTCTCCAGTCTCAAGTCGATACGGCGCGTCGTCCTCGAAACTGGTCGGCGGCTGGGACCGAAAGGCCGTGTGGAGTGGCAGGAGCAGCAGGTTGAAGTGTGACACCGCAGCAACCCGCAGCCCTCGATCGTGCATCAACGCTTTGCCCGGTCGTGCGACGCGGAGCAGCAGAAGCGACAGTTCATCGCCGATTTCCGCGTTGCGTAATTCGGTGACATTATGCTGCCGTTGCCCCTAGTTTTCTCAGGATTTCCGGGCTTGCGTGCGCGCCGTTGTCACCTCTTTTCCGGCCCTACCTCTCGTTCTTGCCAAGTTAAACCCGTACC
>JAEUIF010001241.1 GCA_016795185.1 Planctomycetia bacterium
CTGCAACCCGTGCTGCAATCCGGGCACACGCTATCGTGCGACTTCAGGTACCAGACGCGCTGCTTGTAGAGGAAGTCCTTGTTGCCCAGCGCGCCGACCGGACAGAGATCGACCACGTTGCCGGCCAACTTGTTATTGCACGGATGGCCGGGGAAAATATCGATTTCCTCGTGCTCGCCGCGGTGGACGAACTGCAACTCGGCGGTGCCGCTGATCTCGCGGGTGAAACGCACGCAGCGCGAGCACTTGATACAGCGGTCGGTGAACAGGGTGATATGCTCGCCGATATAGTCTTTGTTGGGCGGCGCGAACTTGTCGTCGATCATCCGGCTTTCGGCCTTGCCGAATTTCCAGCTGAAGTCTTGCAGGGTACACTCGCCGGCCTTGTCGCACACCGGGCAATCGAGCGGGTGGTTGAGCAGCAGCCCTTCCAGGGTCTGCGCCTGGGCGGCCTTGGCCTTCGGACTGTTGGTAACGACAATCGTGCCGTCCTTGGCGGGCGTCTGGCAGGCGGGCACCACCTTCGGCTGCATGGCAATGCTGCCGTCGGGCTTCTTCTCACCCACTTCGACCAGACACATGCGGCAACTGGCGACGACCGAGAGCGACGGGTGCCAGCAGTAGTGCGGGACCAACACGCCGGCGCGCTCGGCGGCCTGCACGAGGTTGATCCGGTCGTTGCCGATGTCAACCGGCTTGTCGTTGACGATGACGGTGGCCATTGGCGTAATTCGCTCCCCTTCGGGTCGCGGCTAAACGGTCGCGGCTAAACAAACTAAAGGTCAGTGCGCTCCGACCAGGGTCAACGAAGTCGTCTTCTTGCCCTGCTTGATGTAGCCTTCGAGTTCGTCGCGGAACTTCTGCACGGCGTTCTTGACCGGCCAGCCTGCGCCGTCGGCCAGGCCGCAGATGGTGGTGCCAGGCATGATGCCAATGTTCTTCGCCACTTCGTCGAGGATTTGCAGGTCCTCGCGCCGGCCCTGGCCGCGACGAATGCGGTCCAAGATCTTGTACATCCAGCCAGTGCCTTCGCGACAGGGCGTACACTGGCCGCAGCTCTCGTGCGAGAAGAAGCGGGTGATGTTGTACAGCACATCGACGATGCTGGTCTCCTCGTCGAAGACCGTGACCGCGCCGGTGCCCAGGCCCAGGCAAGCGACCTTGCCGGGACCGTTGAAGTCCAGCGGCATGTCGAATTCCTTTTCGGTGATGATGCCCATGCTGATGCCGCCGGGGATCGCGCCCTTGGCCTTGCGGCCCTTCCAGACGCCCCCGCCATACTTCTCGATCAACTCGCGAACCGTGATGCCCAGCGGCGCTTCGATCGTGCCTGGCTTGTTCACGTGCCCGCTGATGTTGAAGAGTTTTGGGCCGTAGCTCCCGGCGTCGCGTGGGTTCTTCGGGTCAGGCGGCACGCCGATGGATTTGAACCAGTCCGGGCCGCGCTGCACGATATGCGTGACGCAGGCCAGCGTCTCGATGTTGTTGACGATGGTCGGCTTGCGGAAGGCACCCTCGACGGCCGGGAACGGCGGCTTGATGCGCGGCCAGGCGCGCTTGCCTTCCAGGCTTTCGATCAGGCCGGTTTCCTCGCCGCAGATGTAAGCCCCCGCGCCGCGGTGCAAGTAAACCTGGAGGTTGAAGCCCTTGCCAAAGATGTCGTAGCCGAGGTAGCCCTTGGCGTACGCATCGTCGATGGCCTGCTGCAACACGCGAAACGACCGGCCGTACTCGTACCGCAAGTAGATGTAAGCCACCCAGGCGCGGACCGCGTAGGCGGTGAGGATGACGCCTTCGAGGAACTGGTGCGGGTCTTCCTCCATCAGCACGCGGTTGTTAAACGTGCAGGGTTCGCTTTCGTCGCCGTTGACGCAGAGGTAGATCGGCCCCGGATGGCCCTTGGGCAAGAAGGTCCACTTGACGCCGGTGGGAAAGCCCGCGCCGCCGCGCCCGCGCAGGCCGGCGGACTTCACCGTGTCGATCACCTGCTCCGGCGTCATCGTGGTGACGGCCTTTTCGAGGGCCTGGTAGCCGCCGTCGGCGATGTAGCCGTCGATGGACTGGCTGCCGGGCTTGCCGACGCGGCGGAGCAGTACGGGTTCGTAGTCGGGCATAACGCTTCTCGGCATTGCCTGCTTACAATGGAATCCACTCAATCACGTCTCGCCAATCGTCCGCCTGCGAGGCCGACCAAATCAGAACCAGACTATCCAAAATGTCCTTCCAGGGCCGATCCTGGTTGATGATGAACACACCCCAGGTGTGGCGTCCTGCTGACAGATGATCGGCAACGTGTAAAGGCATCGTCCGTTTGTCTCGGCTCAAGAGCGTATAACCATGTTGTTCCGCCCAAAGCAAGACCTCGGGATCCTTGGTCCCGTGGGGTGGTGCCTCGGGTTGTCCGATCGCCAAGATCTCCATTCCTGGTTCTTTGCCACCGACCGCAGCCACCAACTCGCGACGAATGTCTTCATCACAGAGAAAGCGAATGGTGCTCATACAGGCGATCCTGGCGTCCACTTGCCAGCCAACAATCAACGAATGCTATTTTCTTAGCACCTGCTGATGTTTCTCCGCAGCCAGTGCTCGAAGCCGCTTCACCACTTCTGGCGGTTCATTCTTTAAGTAATCCTGGTAGTAGGCTTCGCCAATCTCGTCACCGCGTTTGATGTACGCTTCCACGCGATCCTTGTTTTGCAAGTAGTAGGTCAGCGTCGCAAAGACCTTCTCGAGGTTCAGAGTCGGATAGTTGGCGACGATTTGCTCCGGCAAATAGCCGGCTCTCCAATCGTTGATGACGAAATCAATAGCAATCCGGTGTCCCTTGATGCGGATGCGCTCCGCCTCTCCGAAGGGAGTCTGGAATTTCTCGAACTCAAAATAGTCTTCCAGTTGCATGACCGTGTCCTCCGCGCTCGCCGCTGGCTCGCGGCTCAACTCTCCTGCTATTGTCGCAGGTCGGCCAGCAGTCCTTCAACCTTGTCCGGCGTTACATTCATGCGGTGCTCGTCGTTGATGAGCACGCACGGCGCGCCCTCGCAGCCGCCGATGCACTCCGCGAACTCCACCGTGATCTTGCCGTCCGCCGAGGTGCCGCCCGGCTTGACATTCAACTTCTGGCAGACGTCGCTCAGCAGTTCCTCGCCGCCGCGCAGCGCGCACGCCAGGCTGCGGCAGACCCAGAGGCGCGTCCGGCCCAGCGGTTTTTCCTCTTCGCGGAAGAAGCCGTAGAAGGTCATAGTGTCGTGGACTTCCGCCGGGCTGAGGTCCAGCAGGTCGGCGATTTCCACGATGGCCTGGCGCGGCACGCAGCGCAATTCATCCTGCACGAGATGCAGCGCGGGCAGCGTTACCGCCTGCTTGCTGGGGTAGCGCGGCAGGTAGGCGAGGATTTTTTGCCGGAGGTCTTCGCTCAGGTAGCTCATGGTTGATCCGTGCTAAACCGTGCTAAACCGCAAGCGGTCATCGGTCCAACTCCGCCGCGATGATGTTCAGACTCCCCAGGACTGCGACCACGTCGCTCAGGGTGTGGCCCGCGATCAGGTACGGGAACACCGCGAAGTGGATGAACGACGGCGGCCGGGTGCGGGCGCGGTAGGCCACGCCGGTGCCATCGGCCACGATGTAGTAGCCCAGTTCGCCGTTGGGCGATTCAATCGCGGCATAGAGTTCGTTCGTCGGCGTCTGCCAGCGCCGGTTCCACATGAACATCTCGAAGTGCTGGATGAGCCCCTCAATGCTGCGGTAAGTCGCCAGCTTGTCGGGGGTCACCTGCTTCGATTCCAGGTCGATGTTCACCGGGCCGCTGGGCAGGTTCTCGATGGCCTGCTGGACGATTTTGAGGCTTTCGCGCATCTCCTCCATGCGCACCAGGTAGCGGGCGTAGCAGTCGCCGGCGCGGGAACAGATGACCTGGAAATCGAAATCCGAGTAGGCGAGGTACGGCTCGTCCTTGCGCAGGTCGCGCACCACGCCGGAAGCACGGGCGATGGGGCCGGAGCAGCTCAGGCTCAGCGCCATTTCTTTCGAGAGGATACCGATGTCCTTGGTGCGGTCGATGAAGATGCGGTTGCGGTTCAGCAGCCGGGTGATGTCCGCCAGCGTCTTCGGAAAGGTCTTGACGAAGTCGCGGACCATCTCGATCCAGCGGTCGTCCACGTCGTGGGCCAGCCCGCCGACGCGCGTGTAGCTCGGATGAAAGCGCTGCCCGGAGGCGCGCTCGACGATGTCGTAAATCCGCTCGCGCTGGTAGAAGCCGTAGAGAAACGCCGTGAATGCGCCCAGGTCCAGGGCCGCGGCCCCGACGCAAAGCAGGTGATCCTGAATGCGAGCCAGTTCCGCGAGGATGGTGCGGATGTACTTGCAGCGCGGCGTCAGTTCGATGCCCAGCATTTTCTCGACGGCGTGGTGCCAGCCGATTTCGTTCATCACCGGCGAGATGTAGTTCATCCGGTCGGTGATGGTGATGTACTGGTTGTAATCGAGTTCCTCGCCGAGTTTCTCAAAGCCGGAATGCAGGAAGCCGATCTCCGGTATCGCCTTGACCACGGTTTCACCGTCCAAGGTGAGGATCAGGCGCAGCGTGGTGTGCGTGGCCGGGTGTTGCGGGCCAAAGTTGAGCGTCCAGAGGTATTCCTGGTCCGTGCTTTCGCGGGGTTCCAGGGTGGCGGCTTCGAGCGGCATGGTTCGCTCCCCTTCGGGTCGCGGCTAAACAGCTTCGGGTCGCGGCTAAACGATGATTTAACTCTCCGCGCGCGTAATCACCGGGAAGTTGTGGCGTTCGCCGCGCCCCTTCATCGGGTAGTCCTTGCGCAGCGGGAACGCGGTAAACTCTTCCGGCATCAGAATACGGCGCATGTTCGGGTGGCCCTCGAAGAGGATGCCGAACATGTCGTAGACCTCGCGTTCCAGCCAGTCAGCGCCTTTCCAGAGCGGAAACGCCGAGGGCACCGACAGCTCCGGCTCGTTCAGGTAGACCTTCACGAACAGCCGTTCGCCGGTGTTGGTGTTCAACAAGGCGTAGATCATGCCGAAGCGGTCCTGTGCCTTCGGATAGTGCAGGTAATCGACCGCCGTCACGTCGATCAGCAGGTCGAAGCCGCCCTGCTGCTTCAGGAACTCCAATGCGCCATAGAGCTTGCCGCGCGGCACCAGCACACGGACGTTGTCCTTGAACTCCTCGGTGCGCAGCGCATCGGCCCCCAGGTGGTCGCGGAGCCGGGTCAAGGTTGCTTCGTGGCTCATCTGGAGGTTTTCCTACCGGCCCCAAGGGGCCGACTTGGGAATCGTTATTTCTCCTGCAGCCGCGTCGCCGTCGTATAGCTGCCGGGCGCCACGGTCAATTCCGTTTGTGGGGCCTGCACGTGCATCGGCCCCTCGTGCTCTGTGCGCTGGGCGAACTCCTTGCCCATCAGCGTGCCGGTCTTCTTGATCTTCTCCTGCAAATCGAGGATCGACTCGATCAGCTGCTCCGGTCGGGGCGGACAGCCCGGCACGTAGACGTCCACCGGAATGAAGCGATCAATGCCCTGGACCACGGCGTAAGTGTCGAAGACGCCGCCGGACGAGGCGCAGGCCCCCATTGAGATGCACCACTTTGGTTCGGGCATTTGCAGCCAGATGCGCTGCAACACCGGCAGCATCTTCATGACCACACGCCCGGCGACGATCATCAGGTCGCACTGCCGGGGGCTGAAGCGCATGACCTCCGCGCCGAAGCGGGCAATGTCGTGCCGGGAAGCGCCGACGGCCATCAGTTCGATGCCGCAGCACGCCGTCGCGAACGGCATGGGCCACAGGCTGTTAGCCCGCACCCAGTTGGCCAGGTGGTCCAGCTGCGACAGGACGACGCCTTCGGGAACGGCTGCTACCGCCACTGAAACACCCCCTTCCGCCAGGCGTAGACGTAGCCGATGGCCAGCGTGGCCAGAAAGACCAGCACGACGACGAACACCGGCCCGCGCAGCTCGGCGGGCAGCAGGGCTTCGTTGCCTTCGCGGTACGCCATCGCCGCCCAAGGATAGAGGAACAGGAGTTCCACGTCGAAGACCAGGAAGAGGATGGCGATGAGATAAAACTTCACGTCGAAGTGCTGGCGGGCGTCGCCGACCGGGTCCATGCCCGATTCGTAAGGCATCTGCTTGACGGGCGTCTTGCGGGCCGGGCCGACGAGGTGGGCCATGGCCATGGCCGTCACCGCGAACCCCAGCACGAAGACCAGGAAGATGAAGATCGGGTAGTACGTTGCCAGGTCAAAGCTCTGCATGCGATTGACCTCGCGAAGACTTCGTGATTTTTTTCACGAAGTCTGACAAAAAGAATCCCCGACCTAGGAGAGGTCG
>JAEUIF010001292.1 GCA_016795185.1 Planctomycetia bacterium
CGAGCCGAGCGCCGCCAGCGGAATGTTGACGATCAGCACCTGGATGGCCGCCACCCAGGAGCCGAGACATTTCCACAGGAGCAGAAAGACGCCGGCTACCGCCAGCGGCACCAGGATTCCCAGGCGAGCGTTGGCCTGTTGTTGGGCCTCGTACTGCCCGCCAATCTCGATGCGATAGTTGCCCCGCAACTGCTGTAGTTGCTGCTCCACGGGAACAATTTCACGCTGGATGTCCTGAACAATGCTTCCCAGGTCGCGGCCATGGACGTTGGCGGCCACGACAATGCGCCGCTGTACGTGCTCGCGGTTGAGCGTGTTGGGACCGGTGGTGTCGAGCACCTCCGCAACCTGGCCCAGAGCGACCTTGCGAACAGACGGCGTATCGAGAATTGTCTGGTTGATAACTGTGGGGTTGATGCGGGAAGATTCGTCATACCAGACGACGAGTCCGAAGCGGCGATCCTCGTCGAGCACTTCGGAGACTACCAGGCCCTTGTAGGCCGTCTCCAGCAATCGGGCCACATCGCCGGGGGCCAGGCCGTAACGTGCCGCTTCCTGGCGCTTGACCTTGAGCCGGAGCTGCGAGATTTCCACCTGCGGCTCGACCTGAAGGTCCACCACTCCGGAGACCTTGTTCATCCGTGTCTGCACGTCCTGGGCAGCGTTGCGCAGCTCGCGCAGATCGGTCCCGAAAATCTTGACGGCGATCTGCGCCCGCACTCCGGACATGATGTGGTCGATGCGGTGCGAGATCGGCTGGCCAATGTTGATCTTCACGCCGGGAATGCTGGTGACGCGGTCGCGGATGTCGGCAATCACCTGTTCCCGTGGCCGGCCCTTCACCTCGACGCCGAAGCCGTGCAAGCCAGGAATGGCGCGCAGCACGGTGAAAAAGATGCCTGCCTTGGGCACTTCGTGTTCTTGCAAGCGCACGTCGATCTCCGACGCGTTGACCCCTTCGGCATGTTCATCTAGCTCGGCGCGGCCCGTGCGCCGTGACACCGACAGAACTTCCGGCACCTGCCAGAACATGTTCTCCGCCTGCCGGGCCATGCGCTCGCTTTCCTTTAGGCTGGTGCCCGGCTCGGTCTGGACGTTGACCGTCAGTGTGCCTTCGTTGAAGGACGGCAGGAACTCCGAGCCCATCCAGAGCACAATGAGTTTCGAGAGCAGGGCCAGGACCAGCGTGACCGTCAGGATCGGCCAGGGGTGCCGCAACGTAAACTTGAGCACGCGGCTATCCAGCCACTTCATGCCGCGCAGCAGGAACGGATCCTCCCGATGTTCCATGAAGCGAGCGCGGGGCAGAAGGAACGAGGCGAGCACGGGTGTCACCGTCAGCGACACCACCAGCGAGGCCATGAGCGAAACGATGTAGGCCAGGGCCAGCGGGGCGAACATCCGGCCCTCCAGCCCCGCCAGGAAGAAGAACGGCAGCACCACCACGCAAACGATCAAGGTGGCGTAGACAATCGAGTTTCTGACCTCCGCCGAGGCCAGGAAGATCACTTTGAGCGTGTTGTCGGGATTGGGCTTTTGGCGATTCTCCTTCAGCCGGCGGAAGATGTTCTCGATGTCAACGATCGAGTCATCGACCAGCTCGCCGACGGCCACGGCGATTCCGCCCAGCGTCATGGTGTTGATCGAGATGCCGAAGTAGCTGAATACCAGCACGGTGATGAGCAGGGACAGTGGGATGGCTGTCAGCGTGATGACGCTGGTGCGGAAGTTCCACAGGAACAGGAAGAGAATGACGAAGACCCAGATGACACCGTCGCGGATCGCCTCGACGACGTTGTCGACGGCTGTCTGGATGAAGTCCGCCTGCTTGAAGATGCGCCGCTCGATCTTGATGTCGGGCGGCAGTTCGTTCTGAAGCTCGTCGAGCACCTTGTCGATCTTGGGGTCGAGCACCAGCGTGTTGGCGTTGGGCTGCTTCTGAATGGTCATGATGACGGCGGGTCCACCGGTGCGCTCACCGTCTTCGCGGACCCAGGCAGCGCCGTCGCCGCGCTTGACCGGACCGCCGAAGCGAACGTCGGCCACGTCCTTGATCAGCACCGGCCGCGGGTCGCGCCAAGCAACCGGAGTGCTTTCAATATCCCTGAGCGTGAGGCTCTGGCCGCTGATGCGGATCAAGGTTTCCTTGTCGTCGCGCTCCATGATGCCGCCGCCGGCAATCACGTTCGCTTTCTCGGCGGCTTCGACGAGTTGCTGCAACGAGACGTTCTGGGCCGCCAGCCGGGCGGGTGAAGTCACGATCTGATACTGCTTGAGGATTCCGCCCATCACCGTGACCTGCGACACCCCTTCGACGGCCAGCAGCCGATTGCGGATAGTAAACTCGCCCAGCGTCCGCAGCTCCATCGCGATCCGGGCCTGCTCCTCCGGCGTTTTCGGATTAGCCGTGGAGCGCAGGCCGATGAGCATGATCTCGCCCATGAGCGAGGAAATTGGCGCCATGACGGGGTTGATGTCGCGCGGTAACTGCTCGCGTGCCAGCTGGAGTTTTTCCGAAACGATTTGTCGGTCGCGGTAGATGTCGCTGCCCCACTCGAACTCGACCCAGACGATGGACAGGCCGATGCCGGAGGCCGAGCGGACGCGCTGCACGCCGGTGGCGCCGTTGAGCAGGTACTCGATGGGCCGGGTTACCAGCACTTCAACTTCTTCCGGCGCCAGCCCTGGGGCCTCCGTGAGGATGGAAACCGTCGGCCGGTTCAGGTCGGGGAAGACGTCCACCGGCATCTGGCGGAGCTGGTAGGTGCCGTAGACAATTAAGCCCACCGCCGCCAGCAAGACCAGGATGCGGTTCTTCAGGGAGAACGCGATAATGTGGTTGAGCATGGTCGCCTCTCACCGAATCCCGGCATAAGCGGTTTGCAGCTCCGCGACGCCCGCGATTGCCACCGGTTCGCCAATCACCAATCCGGAGACGATCTCGACAAAACGGTCGTCGGTCCTGCCCGTGTCTACCAAGCGGCGATCGAAGATCCCGTCCGGCCGTTGCACGAACAAGTAGGAGCGCGTGCCATCGGTGAAGAGGGCCGAAAGGGGCACAGCCAGCGCTGGTGCCGGCTTGCGTTGCGTGAGGCTCAGCCGGGCCAGCATGTTGTGCTGCAAGTCGGTCTTGGCAGGTGCATCGAGTTCCACCCAGACGGCCAGCGTGCGATTCTCGGCACCAACGATTCGGCTGCTGCGGACCACCTTGCCCGCGCCGAGGAAGTTGGGGTCGGCCGCGAGGCGCACCCGAGCCGGCATACCCAAGCGCACGAGCGGAACCTCACGCTCGGAAAGGTAGACTTGCACCCAGACGCGTGAAAGATCCTGTATTTCGAACAACGGTTCCTCGGCCTTGATCGCCTGACCGAGCACCTTATCGAAGTGGACCACGGCCCCGTTGATGGGCGCACGCAAGGGCAATGAATCCACGAGCAGCTTCTTGGCCAGCAAGCCATCGATCTGCTCTTTGGAGAGTCCCACCGTCAACAATTTCTGACGCAGGCTCTCACGCCGGTTGACGGCGGCCTTGTAGGCACTTTCCGTCTCCCAGAACTGCCGGTCGGGAAGCGCACCGCGCGCTGCCTGCAAGCGCTCGTATGTTTCTCCCAGGACTCCGGCTTCGAGATGAGCGCGCAGCAAATCGAGTTGAAGGTTCTGCAGCTCCAGGCTGGCGACCTCGGCAAGCACGTCACCGGCCTGTACCTGCTGCCCACGGCCGACGTGAATCTTGTGCAGGTTTCCCGCCAGCTGCGACGAGGCGAACGTCCGCCGGTCGGGGGGCACGTCGATGGTCCCGTCCACGGCCACGACATCCTCGACGACGTGAAGCCGAGCCGGCTCGACGCGCAAGCCGATGCTTTTGGCTGCCTCGGGACTCAGCTTCAGCACGCCCTGAACAAAGAAGGTGGCCAGCTCGTGGCTGCCGCGCGTGACAACCCGGTCGCCGGGGAATACATTCCCCTGGATTACCACGAACTCGTCCGATTGGCCGCCAACCACCACATTCTTCTTGAGATACTCCGACGCCGCCGGGGTCGCCGATTGTTCGACCAGTACATAGCGCTCGGCCCCATCGCGAATAACGGCTGACCTGGGCGCCGCTGGCATCTTCTTGGGGGAAACGCGGGCAACATGTGCCTGCCCGTGCATCCCCGGCAAGAATCGAGGCTCCTGACCGGGGGGATTCGTCAGTTCCGCCCAAATAGTGCCCACGTGCGTTTGCGGGTCGAGATACAGGCCCTTCACCTGCACCTGGTCGTGGAAGACTTCACCGGGATAGGCAGCCAGAGTCAGCTCGACGGGCTGACCAATGGCGACACGGTGGAGGTCTTGCTCCAGAACGCCGATCTTGACCCAAACCGTGGACAGATCCACGACCTCGAAGAGATGTTCGGTCGGATCGACAACCTTGCCAACGATTTGGTCGGCATGAATGACCACGCCGTCGATCGGGCTGTGGACTGGTAAAGTGCGGGCGCGCTGATGGTCCCGGTCGCGCAAGAGCTGGTCGAGATCGTCTTGGGACAAGCCGAGGCTCAGCCATTTGCTGCGGGCAACGTCGAGGGCGTTCTTGTCCTGGCGATGCTTGGCCTGGGCGTCAAAGATCCGCTGACCCGAGATGGCGCCGGGGGCTTTTTCCAGCTCCTGGAGGATTTTTTTCGACAACTCGATGTCATTCTGGGCAGTGATCAATTCAAGCTGAAGATTCTTCAGCTCCAGGGCTTCAACCTCGGCGAGGACTTGCCCGGCGGCGACGGACTGCCCCGGTTGCACGTGCAGCTTTGCGATCCGGCCCGGCAGTCGCGTGCTGACGAAGGCATGCTGCTGCCAGGGGGCGACCAACGTTGCGTAGGCCAGCACTATGTCCTCGACGTTGCGGAGTTGTACCTCAGCTGTCTGCACGGCCAGCGCATCGCGGGCTTCCTTGCTCAAGACGACGAGGCCCTTTTCGAGATCGACCTGCGCGCCCTTGGTCGGCAGCGGTGCGTGGCCTTCGTGGGCCCAGAGCCAGGTGACGGCCGCAGTGACAAGCATGAAGAGCGCTGTCCCGGCAAGGCTGTTGAACTTGCGATCAGAGATGCAGAATCTCATGGGATACCTCGTTCCGCTTCAGTTGACTCGAATGACGAACGGCACGGTATGCACAACCCCCGCACGCTGGAACTGGCCCCAGCCCTTGTAGATGCCTGGCTTCCGAAAATGAGCCTCGAATTCGACCTGGCCGGCCGGCGACTTCTTCTCGGCTGGGTGAGCATGAACGTACTCCAAGCCGTCGGCACCGATAATGACCAGGTGCCCCATGGCTCCCAAGTAAGGTTGCAGGTCAGCCGCTGGCCTGCCCGTCGGGTCGACGAGAGTGAACGCGATTTTCGTCCCGCCGCCAGCTTTTGCATTGTCAACGGCAATCTCGGCATTGAGCCCATCCCCGATGACCTTGCCCGGCACGTTGGACGCGAGTTCCGGGGCTGACGGGGCGTCGCCGGCTACTTTCACATCCGTTGTCGCCGTCGTCGCCCCTTTTCCCGCGGGCTTATGGTCCGCGAAGAGACGGTATTTGCCGCCGAGAGGAAAAGTGTAATCCGCGGTAATGGTCCCCGAACGATCAATCTCAGGATGAATGTGGGCGAACTGGTCAAGCCCCTCGCGCACGATGATGAGGTGAACCTGCTTCTCGTGAATCGTCTCAAACTCCTTGACCATCGTGCCGCCTGGACCGTGGATCATGAG
>JAEUIF010001293.1 GCA_016795185.1 Planctomycetia bacterium
TCTGCCCGAAAAGGGCGAGCTTTGGCCCCCAAGCCTGCTGATACGCAACGTCGAACATCGAGCAAGCCCGGCGGCCCGGAAATCTCCCACTCTCACACACAGATTGTCATGCCAGGCCGGTAAATACGACGTCGCCCTCAAGTCTCCGGCTCGTCGCCGGCCACCTGGATCGTGTGTTTGAAACTCGGATTCACCAGCCAGCGGGGATTGTCGAGCACGTACAAGGCCACTGCCCGCGACTTGAACTCCATCTGCACAGCCGCTGAGAATGCCGTCACTTCCGCGAGGAACTGGCCGAGCAGCAACACCGCCGCGCGCTGGCCCAGGTCGGCTTGGTACAGGGGCGGGCCGTCGGCCGTGAAAGCCGCCTAAACCAGATTTTTCTGGGACCTTGAGAAGGCCAACAGGTCGGCCCGCACGTCGCGGAAGAGGCGCGGCAGGCCCGGCGACTGCGGAATGCTCACCGCCAAACGCCAGCCCGTGGGCTTGAGGCAGCCCCAAGTCGGCCGTCCAAACGACCTGGAGAGTGCCGTTGCCGCTGTTGAGGCACACGGGCAGCTGACCGTGTCGCCCCAGCGCGATGATGTCCGACAGAGTGTCGCCGTCGAGGGGCGCGAACTGGAAGTCGAGCGGCCGGTCGACCGTGGGCAGGGCCTGTTTGGGTTGGGCCGAGAGGGTCAGCAGCAGCGGCTCTTCGAGCGCCTCGAAACCCGGATGATAGCCGGGCCGCGTGCGGATCGGCTGCGCTTGGCGGGGTCTGGACTTCCACAGACGCTGGCGCAGGGGCTGGACCAAGGACATGATGCGGACCTCAAGACGGAACCCAAGCACTTAGCGGGACGCGGCCGCCCCAGGCTGGCTACCAAGGGCCCCACGGCGGCATTTGTTCGACGCCGGTAGACTGGTGTGGCCCGCAATTCATGCGGGCGACAGCGGTTTTCGAGACTGCCGAGGTCGGTCGCTTTTCCGTCAGCACTGCGGGACAGGGTGATGCCGCCGACGGGCGGCGCCAGCGACTGCTGACAGAGGCGCGGCAGGCGCGACTGGTTCGCTGATCAGCGTCGAGTCGCTAACCCGCAGCAGGGTCGGCCGTGGCGCCTCACCGGTTGGCAGGGACACGGACGGCATGGCAAGGGAGATGGGTGGAGTTACTTGAGAACGGGGATGCTGGCATCGGACGACTCCTGGGTTAGGTTGGGAGGCAACACTCCACAACGCTGCGGACGGGCGGTCGCATGGCGACCGGCCCAGGAAGCTGAACCACGAGCGAGGTTACTGTAGTGTGACCAGAGAGCATTGTCAAATGAAGAACGCGCCGCCGGAACACGCATAAACGAGAAGATGAAATTACTATGGTGCTACTCCAACCATAATAAGAGTCAGGTCGAGCAACCTGCCAGGTCGGTTGTCCGAATGGCGCGATGTCACCGGTCCTCGTTGCTTGGTTCCAGTCGTCCGGCGCGGCGCAGCAGTTGGTGCAGAATTTGGCCGGGCGGCAGACCGCGATAGCCCGCGCGCAGGGCGCGATCGATCTGTCGCCAGGTTTCGCCTTGGCACCCGACCACGGCACCCGCATATTGGGTGGGCCAACGGCCCGTGCGCCTGTGGCGGCTGTCGGCCCAACGCAGGATCTGCGCCTTCGTCAGGGGCCGCCGCTGGCGCTTTATGCGCAGGCCCCGGTGTTGCGCCAACGGGCGGGTAATCGACTTTGTCTGCGAGAGGCCGCGCCGCCCGCGATTGAGCGTCTGGGCGACCGCCGACCAAGTCTTCCTTGGAGCCTCGGCGCTGGCCCCTGCCGTCGCCGTGGGCAACGGAGGTGGTAGGCATCCGCCTAGGCCAGGATCTGGGCCACGGTCAAAGGCGGCGCCTTGCTTTGCGTGAGCACGCCACCCCGGTCTGATCCGCCAGCAGCGAAAAAGCCCTCAATTTCTCAGCAGTTCCCTGGCTGTTGATCGGCCCGGCCGGTAGCTGTCCTCGCCTGTTCGGCGCCGCCCTCGGTGCGGTGCCTGGTTCCACTCCGAACAGGAGACCGACCATGGCCATGAAGAAAGCACCCGCCGCCAAGGCCAGCAAGAAACCAACGCCCGCCAAGCCGGCCACCCCCGCCGCGCCCCAGTCCCAGGTCGCAGGAGCGCTTGCCACCGGCAAGCTCAGCGCCCTCGACGCGGCGGCCAAAGCACTCGGCGAAGTCCGCCAGGCGCTGAACTGCCACCAGCTCGTCGAGACGATGGCGAGCCAGGGCTACTGGACTTCGCCCGCCGGTCTGACACCCGCCGCTACCCTCTTCGCCGCGATTTCCAAAGAGGTCGCCACCAAGGGCGCGGCCGCCAGCTTCGTCAATGTGGCCAGCGGCCAGTTCGTCCGCGACCGCCGCACCGTTTGCCCCGAGGCCGCACCCGTTGCGGCCTCGCGTCGTTGCCGGGCACGCCGCCCAATTGGCCTGTAGCGCCCTCTGTGGACCAACGTCGGCGAATCTGCGGTCGTCAAACCGCTCGGCCGGATGCTGAACTCATCTTTACTGACGATAAGAATGATAGGTCGGTTGAGTAGAAAGGCATCTCGCGTTTCGGAGAGTACGTGACCCTATACCCGTCGAAACGCGAGAGCTAAAAAAACGTTCCCGCGCGCCGACCAGACGGTCGGGGCGCGGGGACGTGGGGTTACGCCCCGGTGGCCTGGCGTGCCCAACCCATACGCCGCGCCAGGCCGATCATATGCTCGGCGGGTCGCTCACTTTGCCGCT
>JAEUIF010001305.1 GCA_016795185.1 Planctomycetia bacterium
CTGTGGTCTCGTGCAATTGCGCTGGTATGATGCCGGGCGTCGATTCCCACCTGCACGACCGTCCCACCGAGGAGCCCCACCCATGAAGCCTGCGTTCCTGCTGGTTGTGATGACCTTGGCCATTGGCGCGGTAGCCTTGCCTGGACAGGAACAGCCGGTCATCGACCCCGCGAAGGCGGACGCCGATTTCGCCGTGCAAGGTGAATACGTCGGCGAATTGGCGGGCGAGGATGGCAAGCCGATGAAGTACGGCGTGCAAGTGGTGGCACAAAGCCCCGGCAAGTTTCGCGCCTTTGGCCATGCGGGCGGCCTGCCCGGCGATGGCTGGGACAAAAGCAAGAAAGCCGAGGGCGATGGCCAGACCAAGGACGGCGTCACGGTCTTTCCCAAGTTCCTGGGCTCGGCTGCCATCAAGGATCAGGTGCTGACGATCACCAGCGCGGGTGGCACGAAACTCGGCGAACTGAAGCGCGTGGTACGTCAAAGCCCGACCCTGGGCGCGAAGCCGCCGGAAGGGGCCATCGTGCTGTTCGATGCTGCCACGGGCGCTGAGCATTTTCCCAACGCCAAGTTGACCGAGGACAAGTACCTTGGCGTGCCGGCGGCCAGCAAGCGAAATTTCGCGAAGGACTTTACACTGCACATCGAGTTCCGCATTCCTTACCGGACGCACGGCAATAGCGGGGTCTACCTCCAGGGTTCCTACGAACTGCAATTGCTCCAATCATTCGGCAAGAACATCGGCGTTCACGATTGCGGGGCCATCTACTCGATCCGCACGCCGGATGTGAACATGAGCTTCCCGCCGCTTTCCTGGCAGACCTTCGACGTGGATTACCAGGTCGCGAAGTTCGACGCGGAAGGCAAGGTGACGCAGCCTCCGGTGGTCACGGTCAAGCACAACGGCGTGGTGATTCACGAGAAAGTGCAATTGCCGGAGAAGCCGACCGGCGGGGGCCGGGTGCTATCGCCCAAGGGCGGCCCGCTGACGTTGCAGGCCTATGGCAACCCCACGGCGTTCCGCAATATATGGGTGGTGGAGAAGTGAAAGTTCGTACCGCCACTTGCCGGGTTTGCAGTACCGCTTATCCCTCCAATGGCGTTTGAGCTTGAGAATTCACCAGCATGCTCCGCTACTGGCCCTTCCTGCTGCCGCCGCTGTATCTGTTATTGATCTTCGCGCTGCAACCAGCCGACCGCCTCGGCGATCCGGCCGCGCCCGTCGGCCGGTTGGTCTACGACGACTACGATCTGACGGCCCTGGTGTTGCGCGGGCTGAACGCGGCGCACGGCCGCACGCCGGGGCATCCGCATCCCGACTATGTTCCCGGTGTTGTGTTTCGCTTGCTTCTCGAAGAGAAGTCCGAACTGGAACCGAACTACTTCCTCGAATATCCGCCGCCGGCCTTGCTGATCTTTCGTCTTGCCTGGCCCGACGCGCCCGCCCACGTGCCACCCGCCGTACTTGATGGCTTGCACAACAGCATCGTCGAGCACTACCCGCGCACCGACGCGGAACGGGCACTCTGGCAGCGCTTCCGCCTGGCCATGCGCATCACCCAGACGCTGATGATGCTCAGTTTGCTGGGCCTGATGGCCGTGTTGTGCGTCGGCTACGAACCGGACGCCGGCTTGACCGGGCCGGTCTGGTTGCTGGTGCTGCCGGGGGCGCTGTACTTCGCGCTGAACCGCTTCGACGTGCTGCCCGCCCTGTTGACTGCCCTGAGCTTCTGCTGCCTGGGACGCCAGCGCATCGCGGCGTCGGCGGCCTTCCTGGCGCTGGGCGTGCTGGTGAAGGTCTATCCGGTGCTGCTCGCGCCGCTGGTAGCGCGTTACCTGCTCGACCGGCCGCGCGCCGTGCTGACCTGGATCGCGGTCTTCGGCGGTGTGCTGCTGGCGGGCTTGCTGCCGCCGTTCCTGGTCTGGGGCTGGGACGCGACGTGGTCGCCCATTCGCTTTCAGATGACGCGCCACCTCGAAATGGGCTGGACCGTCTACGGCGTGATACTGCCCACCTCCTGGGGCCACCCGACGCTCTGGGGCCGGTGCCTGCGCCTGGGCAGCGTGGTGCTGGTAGGCTTGCTGCTGGTCTGGCGTCGGCCGCACGACCTGGCCGATCTGCTCGGGCGAAGTGCAGTGGTGCTGGTGGTCTTCGTGGCGCTGCAAGTGTTTTACTCGCCGCAGTGGATTCTCTGGCTCACCCCGCTGCTCGCGCCGCTGTGCCGCAACCGGCCTGCCGTGCTCGGGCTGACCGTGGCCCTGGACCTGTTGACGTTCACTTCGTTCCCGCTGATCTACGACTTGCCGGGCCTGTCCGGCGAAGCCGCCGTGCGCGATGTGCTGCGTGTGGTACTGGTCTGGGGCCGGGTGCTGTTGCTGACGCTACTGGCCGGGGTGCTGTTGTGGCGAATCTCCGCGAAGCCGCCAGCGACGTCTGCCCTGCTTGCGGGTTAGCGAGGCGAACGCGTTACTCCGCTTCCGTCTGTTCTAGCAGTCGCTCGATCACGCGCTCGCCGAAGGCCGGTTCGACCGGCGTGCGGACCAGCGGCACCTTGCCGTTGATGACGCCCGTTTCGCGGAAGCCGGAGCCCGTGACCACGGCCACCACCAGTTCCCCCGGCTTGATCTTCTTCATCGCCTTGAGCTTTTCCAAACCGACGATGACCACGGCCGCCGACGGTTCCGCATAAAGCCCTTGCATCGCGCCCAGCACCATCTGCCCTTCAACGGCTTCCTCGTCGGCGGCGCTGACGAACAGGCCGCCTGATTGCCGGACGGCGGCGACTGCCTCCAGGCCGTCCGGCGGAAAGGTCATGGCGATCTTGACCTGAATCGTCGGCGGCGCATCCGGTGGTGCCAATGCGCGTAGTTGCTGGTCGGATTCGAGCGGCTGCTCCAGCGCCGTGGCCAGCATCTCGTAGCCTTCGGGCAGCACGCCGACCATGCGCGGCAAGCGTTCCACCTGGCCCAGTCGTTGCAACTCGACGAACGCCTGCCAGATGCCCGCCAGCGTGGCGCCGCCGCCAACCGGCACGATGATCCAGTCGGGCACACCGTCCAGTTGCTCGAAGATCTCGTAACCGATGGTCTTCGGACCTTCCATCGAATACGGATTGGCCAGCCGGTAGGTGGTCGTCTCGAAGATGCCCTGCTTCTGGCAGACTTCGTGGACCCAGTCGAGCGCCTCGGCGGCGCTGCCCTGAAATTCCAGGACGTGCGAGCCGTAGACCACCAGAGGCAGCAGCCGATAGTCCGGTACCTTGCGGCCGACGACCACGATGCTGTGCAGTCCGGCGCGGGCGGCATAAGCCGCGGACGCCAGGGCGGTGCTGCCATCGGAATAGAGCATGACGGCGTCGCGGCCGAATTCCCGCGCCTTGGTCACGGCCAGGGCCAGGGCACGGTCCTTGTGCGAGCCGGTGGGATTGCGCGTCTCGTTCTTGATGAACAGCTCGCCGGGGCACTCGATCTCGGAATACTCCAGCGGCGTCCAGCCTTCGTAGAGCGTGACGAGTTCGGTGTCCCCCTGGACGGGCAGCAAGTCGCGGTAGCGCCACAGGGAGGGTTCATCGTCGTCCGGCGACCAGGCGGCATCAGGGTAGCCGAACTCCAGCGGGCCGCCGCAGGCCGGGCAAGCGATCCGATAAACGTCGGCGGCGACGGGTTGTCGGCAGCGCCGACAGCTGATGGTGTACATGGTCTTCAGAGTACGGAAAACCGCCGCGAAGGGGCAGGCACCGCGCGGACCGTGGGGCCGCCGACTCAACCGAGCTTGTCTTGCGACAACGAGTACTGTTTGAACCCGAAAATGAGCGGCGGGTAGAAAGTCGTGTACCACTCCCACAGAAACGGGGCCAGGCCGTGCCGGCGTTCATCGAGCTGGAACTCGCCGGCGTTCGGGTCCATGAAATGGATGGACAGCAGCGGCGCTTTCTTCACGAGGA
>JAEUIF010001308.1 GCA_016795185.1 Planctomycetia bacterium
AAGACATGGGCTCGGGGCATCATTCCATCCTCCACTGCCGGTGCGCGTTCGCTGCCGGTTGGGTGCCTTGCATTCTTCGGAATGCATGCCAAACTTGGCGTAACTGGAATCTTTACGTTCAAGTGGCAACGGCGGTTCGACTGCTCCGCGACTCGCAACCCGGAGCGGCTGCTTCCCCGGTGCGCGCACATCACTGGTCGAACGTCACTCACGACACGAAAGGTCCACCTTTCGCCCGTGGAGGGTATGCGCATGGCGCAACAGCCATCTCTGTTTCGTACGGCCCGGCGGGCGCTGGCTCGCTTCTTCAGTCCGCCACGATCCGCGCCCGCACGGCGCACGCAGGTCCGTCCGCGGCTCGAAGCGCTGGAGGACCGGCTCGCGCCCGCCGTCGCCTATTCCACGGTCAATGACTGGGGCAATGGCCTGCAAGGGCAAATTGCCATCACCAATGACCAGGGCGCGACCATTCAGGACTGGCGGCTCGAATTCGACTACGGCCGGTCGATCACCGATCTCTGGAACGCGCAGATCGTCAGCCAGGTCGGCACGCACTACATCATCAAGGGCGTGAGCTGGAACAGTACCCTGGCCGTCGGGCAGTCGCTCTCCTTCGGCTTCATCGCTGGCGCGGGCAGCTCGACGCCGACCAACTTCGTGCTCAACGGTGTGGGCGCGCCGCCGCCGGTGCAGCCGGGCATCACCTTCGCCGACATCTCCGTGCTCGAAGGCAATCCGTCCACTACGACCGGGACGGCAGCCGGCTACTTCCATACCTCGGGCAATCAGATCCTCGACGCCAACAACCAGCCGGTGCGCCTCGCGGGCGTCAACTGGTTCGGCTTCGAGACGACCAATTACGCGCCGCATGGCCTCTGGGCACGGGGCTACCGCGAGATGATGGACCAGATGAAGCAACTCGGCTTCAACACCATCCGCTTGCCGTACTCCAATCAGCTGTTCGACGCCGGCAGCACGCCCAATGGCATCGACTTCAGCAAGAACGCCGACCTGCAAGGGCTGACCGGCTTGCAGATCATGGACAAGATCGTGGACTACGCCGGACAGATCGGCCTGCGCATCCTGCTCGACCATCACCGCTCCGACGCCGGCAACTCCGCGAACGAATCCGGCCTGTGGTATCAGAATGGCTACTCGGAAGCCCGCTGGATCAGCGACTGGACCATGCTGGCTCAGCGCTACGCCGGCAACGCGACCGTCATCGGCGCGGACCTGCACAACGAACCGCACGGCCCCGCCACCTGGGGCGACGGCAGTGCCAACGACTGGCGCCTGGCCGCCGAGCGGGCCGGCAACGCCATTCTCGCGGTCAATCCCGACTGGCTCATCGTCGTGGAAGGTGTGGAAGCGGCCTCGTCGGGCAACAACTGGTGGGGCGGCAACCTGTCGAACGCCGGCGCGTTCCCGGTGCGGCTCGACGTGGCGGGCCGGCTGGTCTACTCGCCGCACGACTATCCCGCTTCCGTGTACGCGCAGCAGTGGTTCAACGATCCGAACTACCCGAACAACCTGCCCGCCGTCTGGGACCAGCACTGGGGCTACCTGTTCCGTCAGGGCACCGCGCCCATCCTGCTCGGTGAGTTCGGCAGCCGGCTGGCCACCGCCAGCGATCAGCAGTGGGCGCAAAAGATCGTGCAGTACATTCAAGGCGACCTCAACGGCGACGGCACGAACGACCTGGGCGCGAACCAGCTGGGCATCAGCTGGACCTGGTGGTCCTGGAACCCCAACTCCGGCGATACCGGCGGCATCCTCAACAATGACTGGACCACGGTCGATGCCGCCAAAGTGAACCTGCTCAAGCCGGTACAGTTCGATCTCGGCGGGGCCACGGGCGGCCCATCCACCACGCCGGCGACCTTCACGGTCACGCTGTCGCAAGCCAGCACGCAAACCATCACCGTGCAGTACGCCACACAGAACGGCACCGCGCTGGCGGGCAGCGATTACGTCGCCGCCAGCGGCACGCTGACCTTCGCGCCGGGCGAAACCAGCAAGACCATCACCGTGCAGGTGCTGCGCGATACGGTATCCGAGGCGACCGAAGCCTTCTCGCTGAAGCTGAGCAGCCCGACCAACGCCACGCTGACGAAAACCACTGCCACCGCGACGATTCTGGACGACGATGGCGCGCCGCCGCCCCCACCGCCACCGCCGCCACCGCCTCCACCGCCACCCAGCATGAGCATCAACGATGTGACCGTGACCGAAGGCAACAGCGGCACGCGCAACGCCGTCTTCACGGTAACGCTGTCGAAGGCGGCGACGAGCACCGTGACCGTGAACTACGCCACGCAGAACGGCACCGCGACCGCCGGCAGCGACTACAACGCCACCAGCGGCACGTTGACCTTCGCGCCGGGGGAAACCAGCAAGACCATCACCGTGGTCGTGCGCGGTGATACGACCGTGGAACCCGACGAGACCTTCCGCGTGCTGCTCAGCCAGGTGACGAACGCCACGCTGATCGACGGCGACGGCACCGGGACCATCACCAATGACGATGTGGCACCGCCGGTCAGTGCCATCAGCTTCGTGAAGCGCAGCGACTGGGGCAGCGGCTTCGTCGCCGACATGACCATCAAGAATACCGGCACGACGGCCCTCAACGGCTGGACGCTGGAATTCGACCTGGATGCGGACATCACCAACATCTGGGGAGCGGAGATCGTCAGTCGGGTCGGCACCCGCTACGTGATCCGGGCCGCGTCGTGGAACGGCACGATCCAACCGGGCGGCAGCATCACTTTCGGCTTCCAGGCCACGGCGGGCCTGGGCAGCACGCAGCCGACGAACATCCTGCTGAACGGCGCTTCGGTGTGAATTTGTTCGTAGTTCCGCCTTCAGGCGGCGAATCGCTCGCCGCCTGAAGGCGGAACTACGAACCATCGTCGTAGGTCAGGCTTTCCAGCCTGACACGCAGCCGCCGTAGGTCAGGCTGGAAAGCCTGACACGCAGCGCCCTCGACGAGCCGCACATCGGGGGCGCTGCGTGTCAGGCTTTCC
>JAEUIF010001309.1 GCA_016795185.1 Planctomycetia bacterium
GACCTCCATGCCCATCTGATTGGCCACGTCGGGCACGATGCGGTACTGGAACTGGGTCTGGCTCAGGTGAATCGGCTCGGCGGTCTGCTCAAACAGGTTGACGATCGGCGTGCAACCCAGGCGAAAGACGGCCGTCTGCACCCCCTGTTCGACCACGGCCTGGCTGCGGCTGAAGAACAGCACCACTTCCAGCTTGCGGCCGAAGCCAGCCTGGCAGGCGCGGTCCAGTCCACCGACGTCCACGAAGCGGAACTTGTGCGGGAAGGTAAAGAATTCCGTCAGCAGGCTGTAGCCGACGAAGGCCCGCAGCGGGTGCGGCTCCAGTTCGTCCTCGCGGTCGAAGCCGACCTGACGGAGGCACTGTTCGGGCTTCAGGTTGATCGGGGCCTGGGTCGCGCCGGGGTCCAGTGGGCGGATGCTGACCTGAGTCACGTGGTTGAAGATTAACTCGTACAGCGTGGCGACCATGTGGTTGTCGCCGGACAGGTAGAAGCGCAGCGATTCCAGACTGAGGTCGGCGAAGCGCATGCCCGCCTGGGCTTCCAGTTGCAGCACCAGGGCGGCGGCGGTGCGCGGCGGCGGTTGGTAGCCGACCGGGAACGGCGGCGGCATCACGGTGGCGTCGGTCAACTCCACCGGCCAGAGCGTGACGGGATAGCAGGTGCGGAACCGGCAGGCCAGGCCCTGCACCGGCCGCGTGTGCAACCGGCTGCCCTTGGGGATGAGGAAGCCATCCGGCAGCGGCGAACGGCCGGCGTCCACGTCGAACTGGATGATGGCCCGCGAGGGGATCGGCGCGAGATAGTGCGGATAGAGGATGCCGAGCAGGGCGTCGGTCAGTTCGGGAAATTCGTCGTCGAGCTTGCAGTGAATGCGGGCCGAGAGCAGGGCGAACGATTCGATCAACCGTTCGATGTGCGGATCGCCGCTGCGGCCCGGTTCGAGCATGAGGCGGCCCGCCGCCGCCGGGTACATCTGGCCGAATTCCTGCGCCAGCTGGCGGATGAAGAGCAACTCGCGCTCGTAGTAGGGGTACAGCGCCTCGCTCATAGGTCCGCCCGCTTGATCGACGTCTGGCCGGTCATCAGTTCCAGCACGGTTTGAAAGCCCACTTCCGGGGACGGGTCCATGTCGAGCCGGGCATGGATCTCGAAGCGCACCAGGCGGTCGGGTCGCTTGGCGGATTCGACCAGGTTGGCGCGCACATCCTTGAGACGCGGCTCGTACTTGGCCACGATCTTCTCGATGGTGCGGCCGATGTTGGCCCGCTCGCCGGGCGTGGCGGCGTTGATGGCCGTCATGTCCGGTAGGCCGTAGGCGACGATCGAGTTGTGAATTTCCTCGTAAATGGTTGGGATGCCCACGCTCGTCTGCCGTGTGTTCAGCAACTCTTCGAGGTCGCGGCGCACCGCCTCGATGACTTGCTGCATGGAATAGCCCTGCCCGGCCGCCGTGCCGCCCGAATCCGGGTCGGTCAGGCGGTCGAGCATCGAGGGCAGCAGGCGCTGGCCGACGTTAAGACGCGACATCAGTGATTTCTCAAGTGCGAAATCATATACAACAAATCCACGATGATCGAGTCCCGCTCACGGCGTTTTCTTCTTCACGCGGCTGGCAAGGACTTCCTGGATTTCCTTCTGGCCTTTGCGGATCCCTTCCTTGGTCTTTTCGGTGATATCCAGCTTGACAGACTGGTCCGCCAGTTTGGCAAGTTCTTGCAAGACCTCGGTGGAAGCATTCTTGAGTTTGGAGGGTGGTGGGAATTGACTGGCTTCCGCGCCGAACCACTCATCCGCCCGGTATTCAAACATCGACGCCACAATGAGGTCGAGCAGTTCCTTGTCTTTCAGGCCGGCAGCCAGTAGACGCTCGTAGAGTCCGACGATGTTCGGTTGGTAGCGAACATGGACGAGATGTTGCAACACGAGACCTTGACGCCGACTCAGTTTGTGTTCGTTGGAGAGCAACACCTTTTCCATCGCTTTACAGGCTTCAGCGGAGCCTATGGCCGTCAGGGCGAAAAAGACCGAATGAACCGACGAAAAAGGATTGTTCGCTTCAGCCAGCAGGTAGTCGATCAGCTTTCCAGAGGCTTTCTCAACGTGTCGGCTGGCCAGAATCAGGCCATCGACGTGGTCGGGACTCTTCGCGAAGATCGGATTCGTAGCCAGTTTAAGAATGGCCTCCTCTCCCCGTGGGCTTGGAAGCTTGGCCAGACATTCCAGCAAATCGCGGACGCGGAGCTTGGACGAGGCGAATTTATAATCCTCTTCGGAGTCCAAGCGGCCCAAGAAATCGGGGTCGGCCAGCAGAAGCAACAGCTGGTCGATGGCCTTCGGGTCTTGGCCGCGAATCAAGGAGCGGGCGGTAGAGGCGAGTTCTTCCTTGTCCTTGGAGCGCTTCAGGACTGCAAGCGCCTTGCCCGTATCCGAGGGTTTCTCAGCTTGGGCTGCCAGGCTGTACGGAAGACTTATCAGGCACAACCAGACGACGAAGCCGCGACTATGCAACTGGCACATAACAGAACCTCTGCGCCGCTCAGGGAGGAGTCAACACTGGGCTAATCGGCACTCCGGTTAGCTGACCATACCCGAAATTGACGGCTCGATCTTCAGTTCCCGCCATTCCAGCAGGCTGACGTCCGCCTCGCCGGCCAGGAACACCCGCAGGCCGACGCCCAGCACCGGCCCACTCTCGCCGTTCCTCCAGTCGGTCTGCCGGCCCAGCTTGACGGTGTCGTCGGCGTGCTCGTGGGAGTTGGGGTAGAGCGCGGGCAGGAACACGTCGCCCGTGGAACTTGCGGTTTCGAGCCGCGCCGGCACCCAGAGCAGGTCGCGGGGGAAGCGCGGCGGCTTCATGGCGACCAGCTCCACCTGTTCCAGCGGCACCCAGAAGTAATTGCCGTGGGCCATGACTTCCAGCACTGGGCCGAAGAGGTCGTCGGCGTCGCGGAACTCGTCAAAGCGCTGGCCGTTCAGTTCGCCGTGCAGCACGGGCGTCACGGTGGCGGCCTGGGCCAGCGTGGCGGCGGCTTCCGCCAGGTTTTGCTCGCGCAGGCGGTTGACGGCTTCCAGGCGCAACCGGACATGCTCCGGCGGGTCGGCCAGAAACTGCGGCTGCAACCCCTGGCTGAACAGCTTGCGGCGCTGTTCCTCGGCGTCGAGCAGCTTGCGATAGCTCTGGGCGGCGGTCTCCAGTTCCATCTGGTCGAACTTGAGCACGTCGAGTTGCTTGCGCGCCCGGTCGAGGTTGCCCGCGAAGGCCAGCAACTCGAAAAGGAAGAGCCGTTTGTTCTGGTCGGCGGGGTGGCTTTTGACTTCCTGGGTCTGGGCGGCGACGGCTTCCTGGAGCTTGCCGGCCTTGTACAGTTCGCTGGCGTTCATGGGATCGGCCCCGGACAGGGGAGGTAAGGGAGCGCGGCGTCGGGCTACTGGTAGCGTTCCTTCTTCTGGAAGTCCCAGCCCACGGGGGACATGGTGGTGCCCGCAGTGCCGTCGGGCATTTGCGGCGTGTAAGTAACCGTGCATTTGGTGAACACGAACTCGACGCGCTCGTCCGGGATGCTGGACGAGTCGTCGTCGATGGACATTTCGTAGTTCACCACCCAGACGTTCTCGAAGAGCAGTTGCAGCGTGACCAACTTGGCCGGGCCGGGAATGTCGATGCGGCAGTAGATGGTAGCGCTCTGGAACGCCGTCGGCTCGGCCGCCATGTTCTTGCAGTACGACTGGAGCAGGTCCGGCGAGGAATAGTCGAACTCCTTGGTGACGCGGAAGGAGAAGGTGTCGTGCTCGGAGTCGTCGACGGTGTAGGTGGTTTCGACCGTTTCCTCGAGGTTGCCGGTCCGGCTCATCGCCTTGCCCTTGCGCTTGTCGCGGGCTTCCTCCATCATCTGCTTGACCGAGCCCTTGATCCTCTGCTTGACCTTGAAGCTGGTCCGCTTCTTGCCCTCGTTGTCGGACAGCGAGATCGCCGGTCCGCCGAAGGAGAACGAGCTGATCTCGATCTTGTCGGTGAATTCCGAATCGTTCGACTGGCCCTTGATGGACTGGCCGCTCGAATCCTTGATGTCCAGGAAAAGGTCTTTTGCCATCGGACGCGCGCCTCATCGCCAGAGCCGGGGCGGCCCGTAGGTCAGGCTTTCCAGCCTGACGGCAGCGCCCCTGGTGTGCCGCGTATCGCGGGCGCTTCTG
>JAEUIF010001315.1 GCA_016795185.1 Planctomycetia bacterium
GCCTCGCCGCGCGCGTGATTGGCCAACCGCGCCGCTTGAGTCAACACGGCCAGCTTGACATCCACGGAGTCCGCGCCGCGCTGCTGGAGTACCTTGACCACCCAGTCGCGATAACGCTGGATGAGGTCGCGCCGCAGCGGCCGATCAACTGCCGCTACTCCTTCGTCCCGGTCCAGGTCGCGCCACTCGGGCAACGCCAAAGCCGGACCATAGTCAGCAGGACGCAATCCGTGGATGGCCTTTTCGAGCTTCGTCTTGCGAAAGGCGTACTCTTCGCGATTGGTGTTGTCGAGAACCAGCGTCTGCAAGGCGTCACGCAACTGGTCGAGCGGTTCGGGCCGCGCCGGCAATTTGACCTGGGACAAAGGTGGTGCCGGCGCCGGTTGGGGCGGCTGCCCCCACAGGGGACTAACACACACCGCCAGGCAACCGAGCAACCACCAGCGCGCGGAGCGAAAGCGAATCATGGGCAGCGGTCCCTTTTCGTGTGGTGAGATGCGGCTTGAAGCGTCTGGGAGCATCGTATACCCTGCGAGCAGGCCCCACAAGTCACCGCCCGAGGTGCCGTCATGCTGCGTCCACTGCTCGCAGTGCTGATCGCCATAGCCTTTGCTTGCCCCTGTTCGTTGCCGGCGAACGAACCGTCCCCCGCCACGACGCATGGCGACATCCTGGCGGACTCGCTCCATCCGTTGGACAGCAAGGAGGCCGCCCGCGCCAGGTTCGCGGCGCTGCAAGCTCCAACCAGCAAACTGGCCGAGGACAAGCTAGGCGCGGCGGAGTATAGCCTGGCCGCTCGTTTTGGTAATTTCTGGGCTGGGCGCGGCACCCTCGATTTCCTCTTGGGGGCTTGCCTGCACTACGCGGAGGCCGCCGGCGCGCTGGCCCCGGATGGCCCAGGTCAGGCAGCGATCCATGAAACCGTCTGGTCGCTGGCGACAATCGTTGAAGAAATCAATACATTTCGATACGTTGCTGGCCGTATTCCCATCCAAGACCTGGCCCAAACGACCGCCTTTCGCCTGCAAGCGCAGCGATTCCTGCGGCGGTCCTGGGTGCCGCTGGTGCAGCAGGGCACCCGCGCGCGGTGGTTGCTCGATGTGGAGCGGATTTTTGATGAAGCCAGTTATCCGTTTCCTGAGAAAGCACTGGCCAAGGCGAAGTTTCAGGCCACGCAGACGAGCGAGCAGGAGTTGCTGCAAGGCATGCAAGCAGCTGCGCGGGCGGAGCAGGTGGAACGGTTCAGGGAATTTCACGCCGGGCGGGGCACGCTCGACTTTCTACTTGAGTCCGCTGTACGCTCCGCACAGGCCCGACTCGCGGCCAGCACCAGCCCCGGTGAACGGCTGGTTGCTCTGGAGACTCTCTGGAACGCCTGCCGGGAGATCGAGCGCGTCAACCGCTTCCGCTTCGAGGCAGGGCGGATTCCAGTGCAGGACTACGCCGAGAGCCAGTACCATCGCCGGCACGCGGAAGTCCTGGTGCGCGCTGTGCGGGCCAAGACAGACCAGTCAAAGGCCACACCACTCATTCCGGAGTCAGACCTACCCTGGCGCTACGACCGACATGAAACGAATTACCTGAAGGACTACGCGAAGGACCGGAG
>JAEUIF010001385.1 GCA_016795185.1 Planctomycetia bacterium
AAAGGGCGCTGGTTGGCAAGGTGACGAATCGCCCGGCCGAGATCGCGCCAGGCCAATCGGACGCCCAGGCCGCCACTTCGCAAAAGAGACAAAAAGCGCAATCGGACCAGGCGCCACCGTCAACCCGTGGTCGGAAGACAGACCCCGATTCCCAGCAGCGCAACGAGATCTGCTATCGGGTCTACGAGGTTGAGCGACTGAAAAAGGCGATCGGACTTCAAGAGGTGCGGACCCGGCTTGAGAAGATCGGGCTGGGTGATCTGGCACCCAAACACTGGTCTCACCTCCGCGGCTATGCGAAGCTGTGGGCAGAAAAAAACGAAAAATCTTTCACCCGGCCGAGTCAGGAAAAAGCCAGAAAACCCCAGTAAAACCAGGGGGCGCAAAATTCAGGCAATTTTGCGCCCCCCCCATTTTGCGCCCTTTTGCGCCCTCCCGCCAACCGGGAGCAGATAGCAGACTGTCCCCAGGTTGATCGACGCCGCCCGCGTCGTTCGGCCTGGGGATTTTTCGTTGGGGCAGGGGTGCGGGAAAATACTCCAGGAAGCCTTGACGGCAGGTTGCATGCTGGAGTATATTCGGTTCGGCCGAGATTGGCACGGTTCGGGAACACCGCCATGAACGAAGTCCTGAAAATCGCCAGGCCGGAAGAGGCATCGCCTGGAGATCAACCGCCGCTGCTGTTGACCCAAGAGCAAGCCTGGGAATTCGTCGGCCTTAGCCGTTCCGGTTGGTACGCGCTGCGGGCCACTGGAGAACTGCCCAAGCCGATCAGTATTCCGGGCACCGGGCAGCGCTGGCGTCGCCGAGATTTGGCGCAGTGGGTTGACGGACTGAAGCCGTCGCGCAAGCGCCGTCATCAATCCACGTAGGCGAGGTGCATTGATGCGCATGCCCTTCGGCAAGTACGCGGGCGAGTTGCTCGAAGACATCCCCGACAGCTACCTGCTATGGCTGCTCTCCATTGAGCTGCAACCCTGGCTGCACGGCGCGGTAGCTGAAGAAGTGCGCTCGCGACAACTCGGCAGCCCCTACCGGCAAGACCGGCAGCACGCCGCGCCGCCGGTTCCGAAGTTGGTCGAGGTGCTTGGCGCCGTCCGCAAGCGGCTGGCACTGTCATACCACCCCGACCGCGGCAACGACCCCGGCATCATGAAGGGGATCAACCTGGCCCTGGACGCTGTACAGGAGGCCATCGGCGCATGACGGTAACCGCCGAACGATCGACGAACGGCAACGGCAAGCTGAGTGAGGCCCACGCGGCCGCGCTCGCCTATCTCCGCGCCGGCCTGTCCGTCATCCCGATCCGCGCCGACGGCACCAAGGCCCCGGCTGTCGCCTGGGAGGACTACCAGGAGCGGCTGCCGACCACCGAGGAGCTACAGGCGTGGTTCGGCAACGGCAAGGGCTGGGGCGTCGGCATTCCCGGCGGCAAGGTCGGCGGCAACGTCGAGCACCTCGACTTCGACGTGGACGCAGCGACCGTCTTCCCCGAGTGGTGCGCCCTGGTCGAAGCCGAAGCCCCCGGACTGCTGGCGCGACTGTCCATCCGCCAGACGCCGCGCACGCCGCCGGGCTATCACGTCAGCTACCGCTGCCCCGAGGTCGAGATTCCTGGCAACACGAAGATCGCGGAAGCGCCCCACCCCAGCGACCAGAAAAAGCGCGTCTGCCTGATCGAGACGCGCGGCGAAGGCGGCCAGGTGCTCGCACCCGGCTGCCCGCCAGCCTGCCACCCCAGCGGCGGTACCTACCGCCACTACAGCGGCGTGAAGCTGTCGCACATCCAGGCCATCACCGCCGCCGAGCGGGAAATCCTCTGGCGGGCGGCGCGGTCCTTCGACCGACTGCCGCCGCCGGAAAACAAGACGTTCCGCCAGCGGGCGGCGGACGGACTGTCACCGGGAGATGACTACTGCGCCCGTGGGCCTGCGTGGCCCGAGCTGCTGGAGCCCGCCAGGTGGAAACTGGTCCACCAGCGCGGCGCGGTCTGCTACTGGCAACGCCCCGACAAGGACGGCCGTGGCTGGTCCGCCACGACCGGTGCTTGCACCAGCAAGGACGGCCGCGAGTTGTTCGCCGTGTTCAGCACGAACGCCCACCCGTTCGACGGGCCGAGCGGCGGGCGACAGTGCTCGACACACAACAGGTTTGCGGTCTACGCTCTGCTGCATCACGGCGGCGACTTCGGCGCGGCAGCCAAGGCACTGGCTGCCGAAGGCTACGGCAAGCAGCGGCAACAGCAAGCCCCGCGAACGGAGTCCACGCACACGCCGCCGGCCCCCGAGGTACAGCCCGCCGACGAACAGCCCGCCAAGGCCCGCCACCTGATCCGCGAGTTCTACCGCCGCTGGTTCTGTCCGACGTTCCGCAACGACAATGCGATCTATAGCGCCACGTTCGGCCGGCTGGTCGCCCTCGGCGACGTGCGCGCCGGCCCGCCCGGCGAACTGGTCAACGTGCTGCTCGCCGCCACGGACTGCCCGCGCCTGGAAGACGGGCAGCCCAAGGAGAGTTCCGTCCCCGGACTCTACCGCAACTGGATCGGCACCGCCTGGACGGACCTGGTCGGCAGTCTGCCAACCGAGGAAGAGTCCGTCGAGGTCAGCGAGTGCGCGAAGGACGATTTCCGGCGGCTGGTCGCGGCCGTACTGCACTCCATCGTCGCCTACGGCTGCACCGAGAAGACGCGCAACGGCGACGAACGCACCGAGATCCAGCGCCGGCAAATCATCGAGTGGTGCCAGCTCTGGGCCAAGCCCGGCCCGTGGGCCAAGGTCCGCAGCCATCTGGCCTGGTGCCGCAAGTCGCCGCAAGGCGTGCTCGAGGTGGCCATTCAGGTCGGCATCTTCGACCAGGTCGGCCGCAAGGTGAAGTGGTCCAAGACGCGCTTCGGCCAACTGTGCTTCCTGTACGGCGTCGGCCGTTCGGCAGTACGCACCGAGGGCGGCCAGCAGGAACGGCACGTTCAGCTGTCGCCCGAATTCCTGGCCGAACTACTGGAGTCCCCGGCATGAGCGCTGACAGGCTGACAGATCGAGTTCAAATCGCAGATGACGAAAAACATCTGTCAGCCTGTCAGCGCGTGCAGAAAAGCCGCGTCAATGGCTGGTTTAGCGCTGACAGATCCCCTGACAGATGCGCTGACAGATCCCCCCCCCATCTGTCAGCGCAGAGGCACATACGGGCACATAAAGGACCGGAAGCGCTGACAGATATACCGATGGATGCGGGGATCTGTCAGCGCATCTGTCAGGGGATCTGTCAGCGCAGGAGTTCAAGCGAGACATGACCCGACCCGCAACCGTGCAGCTGGACCTGCGGCCCGAACCGGGCTGGGGCGGCGACCCGGAC
>JAEUIF010001443.1 GCA_016795185.1 Planctomycetia bacterium
GTTGCGCCGGCCTGCATTTCCCCGCCGCCTTTGCTTTGTGGTGGCGGGCCGGGGCCGACTTCACTTATATTCAAACTGATAGCCGCTTATATTAACCGTCCAGGAAGGCCCTGGCACGACCGTCGCCATTTACTCTCCCGGCCTGCGATACTGCGGGTTGGCTGCGGAGGTTCGACCTCATGGGGATCGTCCAACAGTTGTCGGTACTCGCCCTGCGGCCCGTGACGGCCGGCGTGCGAGCCGACCAGACGGCCGGCGCGGAAGCGGTGGCCCACGCGCTGGCGGAACGCTTCGTCACCCTCGGGCCGAAGCTGAACGTCGCGCTGCAAACCGCTTCCGAACGGGCCTGGAAAATCCTGGAGGTGGCGCTGGGCGGCGCGCCGTGGTGGCAGCGCGGCCAGACGTTGCTTGTCGGGCCGAACGACCAGCCGCTGCGCGATGCCATCCGGTCCTATCTCGATGCCGTCTCGCTCGCCGAGCTGACCGAGCCGGGTTCGTACTTCCGCCAGGAATGTACCCGCGAGGCGCGTGCCGCCCGGCAAGCCGGTCTATTCGACGAATACCTCGACCCGCACGAACTGGCCGCCCACTCGGCCCTGACCTGGGTCGCGGACGCCGCCAAGCAGCGCGAGGGCGAACGCAAGTTCCTCGACCAGTTGGCTAGTGAGTTGCGGCGCGCGGGCTATCCGCACCTGGCGCGTTCGCTGGAGTTGCAGGGGCAGGGGGGGACGGCGCTGCTGGCGGTGGCGGTGCGTTCCAGTTTCCGCCGCCTGGTTGAGCGCGACGCGACGTTGAAGCCGGCCCTGCCGCTGGCCCCCGCCGACGGTGAAGCCACCGGACCCGTGGTCAGCTTCGCCGAGGCGCTGGAGAAGCACGAACCGCGCGTCACCGAACTGCTCGAAGCGCGCGGCGTCGGCGCGGAGTCGCGCGGGGAAGCGCTCGACCTGGCCCACGAATTGCGCCACCTCGGACAACCGTTGCAGGGCGTCGCGCAGGACGTGCTCAGTCTGGCGGCGGCCCGCCAGCTGGACCAGCGGGAGTTGCGTGCCAGCGATTGCCTGAACCCCAGCGGCGACGAGGACCGCAAGCGCATCCAGCAGTTGCTCAACCGCTACCGGGCCGCGTCCGAGGAACTACGAAAACAAGCCCCCGCGCTGCTCAACACCCTGGGCAAGCTGCAAGCCCTGGCCGGCGACTTCGAGTCCGCCCAGCACGACTTTCAAGCAGTAGCTGCGCTGGTTGCGGACTCCCGCGCTCAGGCCGAAGCGTACTTCAACGCCTACCAGGCAGCGCTCGAACGCGGACAGCGGCCCGAGGCGTTGACCTTACTGAAGCGAGCGGTGGCCCTGGAACCGGAACGGTTCGCGCCGTTCCCGTTGACGAAGTACGATCCGGAATCGATCCTGCGTCACGACGGTTTCGGCGTCACCTTCCTGTGCAAGCACCGTACCTCGACCACGACCGTCGAGGTCCGCACCTTGCGGCCCGAAGTGCTGGACCGTGCCATTCCCGACCTGTTTCACGAAGCCCAGGAGCTGGAAGCGCTGGAACAGCCCGCCATCCTGCGACTGCGCGACTGCGATTTCGCCGACATGGCGCAGACCAAGCCCTACCTGGTTTGCGACCACTTTGAAGGCCAGACGCTGGCCGAGTACGTGGAGCAGCACGGGCCGCTGCCGCCGGGCGAACTGCTGGCCTTGACCAAGCCGGTCCTGGAAGCCATGCAGGCGGCGCATGCCAAGAACATCTTGCACCGCGATCTGGGGCCGACGAGCCTGCTGGTCCGCCGCGATGCCAACGGCTGGCGCGTCAAGCTGTTGAACTTCGGGCTGACGCTGAAACGCAGTGTGCTGCGGAACGCCCTGGTGAACCCGACGGCCCGCTCTCGCACGGCGCTGGGTCAAAGCGTCACCCGCGCGCTGGACTACGCCGCGCCGGAACAACTCGGCCGGCTGACGGATGCTCCCACCGGCACCTACTCCGACATCTACAGTTTCGGCAAGACCTGCTACTACGCCTTGCTCAAAACGCCCGAGCCCGACGACGAGGAGAAGGAAACCCTGGTCTCCGGCTGGCGCAAGATGCTCGGCGCTTGCACGGCCTTGCCCGTGACACGCCGGCCCACCAGCTTCGAGCCCATCGTGCAGCGGTTGAGCAAGCACTACACGCCGACTGACGGTGTGGCCGCGCAAGCCCCCGCGCCAATTCCTGTCGTCGAGGTGCCGGCCCCGGTTGCCCCGCCGCAACCAGCCGTGCGGCCCGCGCCGCCGCGTCCGCCCGCGCCGACGCCGCCAGTCGTCGTGCAGCCGCCGGCTCCACTGCGTCCCGCCGCTCCGGCGGTGCCGCGCTTCGATCCCGAGGAAGCCGCCGCCTGCATTCAGCGCGGCGTGGTCATGCGGCAGAAGGGCGACTTCGACGCCGCGCTGGCGGAATTCAACAAGGCGACGCAGCTCGACCCGAAGAATGCGCTGGCCTTCGAGGGCCGGGGCAACACCTGGGTTAATAAGGGCGAGTTCGACCGCGCCATCAACGATTACACGCAGGCCCTGCGGCTCGACCCGAAAATGGCCCTGCTGCACATCAACCGCGGCCTGGCCTGGGTGAAGAAAAAGGACATCGACCGGGCCATCGCCGACTACACGGCTGCCATTGGCCTGGACCCCAAATTGCCCCTGGCGTTCCTGAACCGCGGTTCCGCCCACGCGCGCAAGGGCGAATACGACAAGGCCATCGCCGATTTCAACGCCGCGTTGCAACTCGACAACAAGCTGGGGCTGGCCTACTTCAATCGCGGCCTGGCGCACTTCAAGCGCGGCGATTTTGACCTGGCCATCGCGGACTACACGCGCACCCTGAAGCTCGATCCGAACAACCCGCAGGCGCGGGCCAAGCGACAGGAAGCGGATGAGGCCCGGCGGCAAGCAGCAGTGAGCGCTCCGCCAACTCCCGCAGCCCAACCGCAGACCGGCGGCGAAGCGCCCCCCAAGAAAAAGCCCAAGGACAAGGAAGCGGTAACGACGCCGCGCGAAATCCGCCGCTTCGAGGGCCATGCCGAGGCCGTGCGCGCCGTCGCCTATTCACCCGAAGGTCGCCGCATCCTGACCGCCAGCGAGGACAAGACCATCCGCGTCTGGGACATTCGCACCGGCAAGATGGTGCTGCGTTTGCTGGGCCACACGGGCGGCGTCACGGCGATTGCAGTCTCGGCCGACGGCAACCGCGTGCTGTCGGGCAGCCAGGACCAGACCGTGCGGCTCTGGGACGCCGAGAGCGGCCAGGAAATCCGTAAGTTCGGCGCGACCCGCTTCTTCGGCGGCGGCAATGCCCACGCCGGCGCGGTGGTCAGCGTTTCGTTCTCGCCGGACGGCACGCGGGCGCTGTCGGCCAGCTGGGACAAAACGGTGCGGCTCTGGGACGTGGAATCCGGCCGCGAAATCCGCAGCTTTGAAGGTCACAACTGGCTGATTCACAGCGTCACCTTCGCGCCGGACGGCAAGCACTTCCTCTACGGCAGCGAGGACCAGACGGCCCGCCTGTGCAACGTGGACACCGGCGAGGAACTGACCCGCTTCGAGGGCCATGCCAGCTGGGTGCTGAGCGTCGCGTTCTCGCCCGATGGCAAGCAGGTGCTGACCGGCAGCTCGGACGGCACCATGCGGCTCTGGAGCCTGGCGCGCGGCAAGGAACTGCGCCGCTTCGGCGGGCAAATGGGCCTGGTGCAAAGCGTCGCCTTCGCCCCGGACGGCAAGCAAGCCCTGTCCGGCG
>JAEUIF010001457.1 GCA_016795185.1 Planctomycetia bacterium
CCCTGCGGGCCGTTCCGGCAACGAGTCCCGACCCCTTTTCGCACAGGCTCTAAGCTAGCAGATGACCGGAAAGCTGAGAAGGGAAGATGTGCGGAGGGTGAAGCCGGCTAGGGTTGACCGGACGGTGGAGCTGGGTGACGCACCTGATGCCCGATACCGACGATCTGCACCTCGCCCAACGTGGGCTGGAAGCGAAACAGCAACGTGAAGTCGTGCCGTTCACCGTCGAAGTCCGGATGGTCGAAATGGAAGGTTTTGCAGCCCGGTGGAAACGGAAACCGGGACGGCCCACCGAGACCGACGGGGTCAACGGCGACCTGGTGGATATAACCGTCCACGAAGTTCTGCAACGGCAGCGGCAGCTTGTCGTAGTCGGCGGCGGCAGCGTCCGAGAATCGCACCGCGTAGGCCATCGTCGGCGCACCAGGGAGTGAATCAGATGGTTTGGGAGTGCGCCGCCCCAGCCCTGGCACGAACCTGCTCGAAGGTTAAGCCCTCGCCTCGGTCGAGTTGCTCCAGTGCGTGCAGCATCCGTTCCAGTTCCAGGCCGGGAATGCGCTCCTCACCATCCACGAGCTCCATGTGCAAACGGCTGCCCGGCTGGTTCCGTCGCAAGGCATCGGCCATCGGTGTGGTCTGGCGGATCTGGTCGCGGAGCTCGTCGAGCGGCTTGTCCCGCCAGTCCTCGACGATGTGTCCCAGGATCAAGGCTTCCTCGGGCGGAAAGGCCGTTACGGCCGCTGCGCGCAATAAGCAGCCGTTGCGACCGTTCCCGTTCGCAGTCTCCACAAGTTGGACTGTGCCGTTCTCGCAGAGCCTGTCGAGCTGCGCGTAGATCCGAGAATCCAACGGACCATCGTTCCAGAGGATGAACTCCAGATCGGCGACGGGCCGCCCCAGGTAGCGCCGGCACTCCAGATCGGCCCGGTAAAGATAGAGGACGAGCGCGGTCGGGCCGACGCCGGGGCAGTGCTCCACGAAATACTGGATCAGATCGGCAAGTTGGTTCATGATCGGTCCCGCGCGGCGGCCAGCGAGCCTCGACGCCTGGCCTCTTTCTCGAATGTACGCGGTTCGCGGTCGAAGTAAAGCGCCGTTCGCTCCGGGCGGCAGCGTCGGCCCCCGGAAATCTAGTGGTGCGCGCGGCCCGCCGTGCCTACGATGAAAGGGGCATGCCCGGTCGCCACGGGCGGGCTGTCCCGTCGTCTACCGGGAGCCTTTTCCACCCGGTCCCGAACGTCGTCGTTGCGTGCCAGTCCCCGGAGCCAGCGAGGTCGGCAGTAGTGCGGGCCGAACGGTTTCCTTTCCTGATGTCCCTGCTGCTGGCGGCCGTCGCCTTCCTGGCCGGCTGGCTGGGCGGCCGGCTGTCCGCTGACGGGCGCTTCGGCGGGGTCGCGGCAGCGCTGCTGGCGCTGCTGGCACTGCTGCTGTTCTGGTGGCGACGACAGCGCGGGCACGCCGAGTTTGAACGTTTGCGGCAGAGCGAGGCCCGCTACCGGGCGATGGTCGAGAAGTCCGCCGAGGCCATCTTCCTGTACGCGCCGGACGGTCGCGCCCTGTACGTCAGCCCCACCGCGGAACGACTGTTCGGCTACGGCGAAGCGGAGTTCCTGGGCCGGGCGCGCTGGGACCTGATCCACCCCGACGACGTGGCGCACGCACAGCAGCGACTCGAAGACTGCGTGCGTCAGCCCGGCGCGGACATCACCGCCGAGTTCCGCTACCGCACCCGCGACGGCGCCTGGCGCTATCTGGAAGTGGTCGCCAAGAGCCGCCTGGACGATCCGCACATCGGCGCCGTCGTCGCCTGCCACCGCGACGTGACCGAGCGCAAGCAAATCGAGGAGCGGCTGAAGCACTCCGAGGCCAACCTGCTGGCCCTGCTGGAGAACACGACCGATCCCATCTGGTCCGTGGATGCCGACCTGCGGCTCATCACCTGCAACCTGGCCGCGCGGCACGGTTTCCGCGAAGCGTACGGTAAGGAGATGGCCGTCGGCATGACGCTGGAGGAGATGCTGCCGGAAGCCGATCGCGACTACTGGGTCCGTCTGTACCGCCGCGTGCTGACCGGCGAACCCTGCCGGGATACCTACGAAGTCGAGGTCCGCGGCGAATACTTCTGCCTGGACCTAGCGCTCAACCCGATTCAAAACGCGGGCCGCGTCACCGGCGTGGCGGTTATCGCCCGCGACATCACCGGCCGCAAACGCGCGGAGGCCACCCTGCAAATGCAGGCGATGGTCCTGGACAACATGCTCGAAGGCGTCATCGTCAGCGACGAGCAAGGCTACACGCTGCTGACCAACCCGGCTTTCGACGCGATGTTCGGCTACCAGCGCGGCGAGTTGACCGGCCAGCACGTCACGGTCCTGAACGCCGATCCGCCGGAAATCAGCGACCGGCTGGTGCGCGGCATCAGCGAGCAACTCAAGAGCTGCGGCGTCTGGCGCGGCGAGGTCCACAACCGGCGCAAGGACGGCACCACCTTCACCAGCTCGGTCCACCTGAGCGCGCTGCAAATGGCGGGCAAGCGCTACTGGATCTCGGTGCAGGACGACGTCACCGACCGCAAGCGCGTCCAGGAGGAGCGCGACCGCTTCTTCACGCTGTCGCTGGACATGCTCTGCGTCGCCAACTTCGACGGCTACTTCCTGCTGCTCAATCCCTCGTGGGAGGAAACGCTGGGCTGGAGCCGGGAAGAGCTGACGGCCCGGCCCTACCTCGATTTCACCCATCCCGACGACCGGGAAGCCACCACGTCCGAAGCCCTGCAACTGGCCAACCGCGCCGGCTACCAGACGCTGACCTTCGAGAACCGCTACCGCTGCAAGGACGGCA
>JAEUIF010001281.1 GCA_016795185.1 Planctomycetia bacterium
CGCGCTCGCGGCGACAAAGCGCGGCCAGGTCTTCGGCCTGGCCGCGCGTCAGTTGCTCGCCGAGCCGCAGGGGGAGGGACGCCAGCTGCTCTTCCGCCGTGGCGGCGTCTACCTGCCGCCGCATGCGCAGCAACTGAATGAACCAGGGCCGCGCGGGCAACGGCACTTTCGTCACTTCGACCGCCCATTCGGCCGGTGCGCGTTCGCGACGTAAGAGACGCACCAGATCCGGCAAGGCCATCACCGCCGTCAGGTGGTCGCCTTCGTTCAAGCGGGCGTTGGCCAGTTGGGGCACGGGTTTGCCATCGGCGGTGGTGAGCGCTACCGGCAGCAACTGATAATCAATGGCCAGTGCCCGGAGCGGCTGCCCAGCCAGGCAGGCATCGTCCGCCTGTACGTTTAACTCCACCACGGCCAGCACCTTACCGGCGATCAAGAAAATGTTCAGCACGCGGTCGCCGAACAGGGCGGCGACAAACGCCGGAGCAGCCATTGCGGATGTGGACATCGCCAACCGAATGTTGGCTGCTTCGCGGAGAGTCTGCGCCAGGTAGGGATCGGAAAGCCGCAGCACCACGCGCGTCTTCGCGCTCAGTTCGCGGACCAGCAGGGCGATTTCCAGGTTGGCCAGCTGATTGTCGGTGGCGGCGATCACCGCGCGGGCCTGGTCCGCGTTCACCTGGCGGAGCATCGGGATGAGGGTGGCGTCGCCGATGATGACCGCTACCCCCAGCCGTCGCGCTGGGGCGATGAAGCGGCCGTCAGCACTCTGTTCGACAACTACCACCTGTTCGCCGCGCTGCACCAGCTGTTCGGCCACCCGGAAGCCGATCACGCCCAGGCCGCACACCACGACATGTCCACTGTCCGGAATCCGCCGCGCTTCGAGCGCTTTGCCCAGTCGAGCACGCAACAGATAGTTCGTGAAGATCGCGGTGAAGGCCGCGAGCAAGGCCGCTCCCGACAGACGCAACAGGCTGACGAAGACCTTGTGCCAGGGCAGCGTCAATTCCTCTTCGTGCATGTCGGCGCCCGTGGCCATCAGGCTGATGGTGCGAAACAGCCCGTGTGCCAGCGAGCCGCGAATGCCGAAGTGATACGTCAGCGTGCTGCCGAACACCACGGCGAACAACACCAGCGAGGCAATCAACACCGGCGGATCGATCTCGCCGAAGGTGCGGGCGACGATCCGGCCGTTGCGCCGCAGCCAGCTCGCCCAGCGCAGGTGCGGGAGAATCTCGTCGGTCTCCTCGGCCAGCAGTGGCGCGAGTTGTTCGGGCCGGGCGGAAACGATCAGTCGGTCGCCCGCGTTCAAGCGGACCTCGGCATCGACTTCGAGCAGAAACCGCTCGGCTTCATGGCGGGGCAGGTGAATCAGCGCGACCAGGCGACAGCGGTCGGTGATCTCGGCGATGGTGCGGCCATGCAAGCTGTCGCCTTCGCGCACGCTGAGTTCGGCGACCTGTTGCAAACTGTCGCCCTGGCCGAAAGTGCCCAGTGCTTCTCCAGTCAGGGCGGCCAGCGCCAGGATGGGCGCGGTGAGCGCGGACACGCTCATCGCATAAACGTTCGGCACGGCCTGCCCCAAGCGGGCTAGCAGGTTCTGATTGAACAGCCGCACCACCACGCGCACGTTCGGGTGCAGGTGGCGGACCAGGAGCATGGTCGAGATATTAATCAGGTCGTCGCTGGTCAGGATGATGACGCCGCGGGCCCGGTCAAGGCCGGCCTGCTCCATGATTTCTTTGCGCCGGCAATCGCCCGCCAGGAATGCCACGCCGGCCAGGCGCGGATCGTCGGGCTTGCAGAGATTGTCGATGACGAGGACGGGCAGGCCGGCAGCCTTCAGGTGTTCGAGCACGGGCCAGCCGACACGGCCCAGACCGCACAGCACGACATGTTGATGCATGCAAGACCTCCGCGGTTAGCATAGCGAATCCTGGTGCGGGCCGCGCAGCAAGGCTCGCTTGGTTATTCGGCCGCGATGGGTATACAATTGTTTCATGGTTGATGACGATCCGCTGAAGAATTTCCTGCCGCCAGTTCGGCACTGGTTCCGTCACGCGCTCGGCGAGCCGACGCCCGCGCAGCGACAGGGCTGGCCGTCGATTGCCGCCGGACGGCACACGTTGATCCTCGCACCCACGGGTTCAGGCAAGACGCTCGCTGCTTTTCTTGCTTGTCTGGATGGACTCTGGAGGCAGAGTTCTCTACCGCGTGGCGTGCAGGTGCTCTACATCTCGCCGCTCAAAGCCCTGAACAACGACATCCACCGCAACCTCCAGATTCCGCTGGAAGGCGTGGCGCAGGTCGCGCGCGAGTTGCGGTTCACGTTGCCCACGATCGAAGCGGCCGTGCGCACGGGTGACACGCCCGCCGCCGAACGGCAGCGCCTGGTGCGCAAGCCGCCGCACGTGCTGATTACCACACCCGAATCGTTGCACCTCCTGCTGACGTCGCGCGCCCGCGACACGCTGCGCGGCGTGACACACTGTGTCATCGACGAGATTCACGCGCTTTGCCCCAACAAGCGCGGCGTCTTTCTGGCGCTGCTGCTCGAACGGCTCGAAGCGCTGAACCCGCGCGGCTTCGTGCGCATCGGCTTGTCGGCCACGCAACGGCCGCTCGACGAGGTGGCCCGCTACCTTGGGGGGAATGGTGCGGACGGTCAACCGCGCCCCGTCAACATCATCGACGCCGGAGTGCGCCGCGATCTGGACTTGCAAGTCGTGAGTCCCGTGGAGCAGTTTGGTCCATTGCCGGAACAATCGATCTGGCCTTCGATCTATCGCTTGCTGGACCGCGAACTGCGGCAACACCGTTCGACCATCGTGTTCGCCAACAATCGCCGGACGGTCGAACGCATTACCGCGCAATTGAATAACGACTCGTTTAGCCGCGCGCCGGAGGCAAGCGCTCCCGTGGCCCGCGCCCATCATGGCAGCGTCGCCCTGGAAGTCCGCCAGGACACCGAGCGGGCCTTGAAGGAAGGCCAGCTGCGCACCGTGGTCGCGACGGCTTCGCTGGAACTCGGCATCGACATGGGCGCGGTGGACCTGGTCTGCCAGGTCGAATCGCCAGGTAACGTCGCGCGCGGCTTGCAGCGCGTCGGTCGCGCGGGCCATGTCGTGGGCCAGCGCAGCAAGGGACGGCTGATTCCCAAGACTTCACTCGACCTGATCGAACAAGCGGCCCTGGCGCGGGCAATGATCGAGGGCCGGGTAGAAGAAGTGTGTTGCCCGCGCAATTGCCTGGACGTGTTAGCCCAGCAGGTGGTGGCGATGGCGGCGCTGGACGCCTGGGAAGTACCGGCACTCTACGCGCTGGTGCGGCGGGCCTATCCGTTCCGCGATCTGTCGCCGGAGGTGTTTCACGTCGTCCTGGAAATGGTCAGCGGCCGGTATGCGTTTCGGACGGACGCGGTGCCGGCCAGAGCCGGCACGCTGACGGCACTACAGCCACGCATCAGTTGGGACCGCGTTCATAACCGGCTGCACGGTTTGCCCGGCAGTCAGCAACTGGCTCTCGTCAGCGGCGGTACGATTCCCGACACCGGCCAGTACGGCGCGTACACGATGACTGGAGTGCGCATCGGCGAACTGGACGAGGAATTCGTCTACGAGCGGCGCATCGGTGACGCTTTCCTGCTCGGCACCCATGCCTGGCGCGTGGAGCGCATCGAAGCCGATCGAGTGCTGGTAACGCCCGCTGAGGGGGCACCGGCGATGGTGCCGTTTTGGCGCGGCGAGGGTGCATCGCGGAGTCGCGATCTTGGCCTGGCTATCGGCCGCTTGTTGCGCGAAGTTGCCGCGCGGCCCGATCGTGGCGAAACCCTCGATTGGTTGCAACGCGACTATCACCTCGATGCCTGGGCTGCGAGGAACCTGTTGTACCATGTGCGCCGGCAGCTGGCACTTGCAGGCTGCCTGCCCACAGACCGCACGCTCGTCGTGGAGGCGTCGCGCGATCCCCTGGGCGACTGGCAGGTGATCTTGCTCTGCCCGTTCGGCGGCCGGCTCAACCTGGCCTTGCGGCTGGCCATCGAACACCGCCTGACGCAGCGACTCGGCTATCGCCCGCAGTGCCTGCACCACAACGACGGCGTGCTGATCCGCCTCACGGACACCGACGAGCCGGTGCTCGATCTGTTCGAGGGACTGACGGCGGACAATGTCGAAGGCATGATCCTCGACGAACTGGCCGACAGCGCCTTGTTCGCCCTGCGCTTCCGTCAGAACGCAGCGCGGGCACTGCTGCTGCCGCGCGGCCAGGCGGGCAAGCGCGCCCCACTCTGGCTGCAACGGTTGCGCGGGCGCGACCTGCTGCAAGTCGCCCGGCAGCATCCTGACTTCCCCATCGTCGCCGAGACTTTTCGCGAATGCTTGCAGGATCATCTCGATTTACCGCACCTCCGCGAATTGCTCGCCCAGGTGCAGGCCGGGGAAATCGAGGTGCAGGTGCGTCGCGCGGATGCTCCGTCGCCGTTCGCCGGCAGCATGCTGTTCGCCTTCACCGCTGCCAACATGTACGAGTTCGACCGCACCGAAAACGCAGGCCGTGCGCCGAACCTCGACGACCAGCTCTTGAGACAACTCGTCGCGCCGGAACAGGCGCAGCATCTGCTCGACCCGCGGGCCATTCAACAGGTCGAGCGCCGCTTGCGGGGCATCGGCATGCCCCCGCGCAGCCCCGCTGAGGCGGCCGAATGGCTGCGCCGTCTAGGGGACGTGACACCGGGCGAACTCGAAGGACCACTGGCGGCGTTCCTGCAAGCACTCGAAACCGAGGGCCGGGCGCAACGCATCGAATTGCCGAACTGCCGGGAGCCGTTACGCTGGGTGCTGACCGAAGACGCCGCACTTTACCGCACGGCCTTCGGCCTGGGCGAAACCACGAACGCCGCGCCCGATCCGCAGCCGAGCGCCGAGACCATCTTGCAGCGTTTCCTGGCGACTCATGCCCTGGTCGGCTTGCGCGACATCCTCGACCGCTATCCCTTCGACCGGCGCTGGGCCGAACGCCAACTACGCGACTGGAGCGAGAGCGGGCGGCTGGTTGCCATTTCAGGCAGCGAAGGGGGCCAAGCGTTCAAAGCCGATGCCAGTCGCGACGAAGAGCTGCGCTGGTCGGCACCGGAGAACCTCGAACAAGTTCAGCGGGGCAGTCTGGCGTTGCTGCGTCGCGAGGTGCAGACCTGCCCTCCGGCGCAATTCGCCGATTTCTTGCTGCGCTGGCAAGCCGCGCACCCCGCGACCCGGCGCGGCGGCGCGGAAGGTCTGGCCGAGGTGCTGGAACGGTTGCAGGGCATCATGCTGCCCGATGACCTCTGGGAGCGCGTGGTGCTGCCGGCGCGCGTGTCGGGCTACCAGCCGCGCTGGCTGGACGAGCAGATTGCCGGGGGACACCGAGTCTGGGTGGGCTGGCAGGAAAGTGACGGGGCGGCCCGGCAAGTCGCCTTCTGGCCGCGCGGCGGCCTGGTCGAAATCTCGGCTCCTGAAGTCGCTGCGCTGGATGGCGCGGCGGGCCTCCTGTTGGAGCGCTTGCAGCAGCGGGGAGCTTCCTTCCTGGTCGATCTGGCTGCGGACACCAAGCTGCCGCCCAGTTTAGTACGGACGGCGCTCTGGCAACTGGTGCGCCGCCGGCTCGTTACCAACGACCGCTTCGATGTAGTCCGGCGCGGGGAAGCCGCGAACAACGAGCCGCAGCCAGCCGCCGGCCGTATTCCGGCGCAGCGTCCGACGCGCCGCCCGGCCGGTGCCAGCCTGATTCCCGAAGGCCGCTGGTCACTGGTGCCGTGGGGACAGCCCGATGCCGTCGCGCAAGCGAACTTTCGCGCCCATCTGCTGCTCCAGCGCTATGGACTGGCAGCGCGGGAACTCGCGCTGCTCGATCCCGACATGCCCCCCTGGCGCGTGCTGTACGAAGTGCTGAACCGCCTGGAACTGACGGGCGAGGTCCGACGCGGTTACTTCGTCGAAGGACTCTCGGGCGCCCAGTTCGCGCTGCCGGAAGCCGTTGAGATGTTGCAAGCGTGCGCCGTGCCTTCCACCGCTGCTGCGCCGGTAGTGCTGCTGCACAGCCTGGACCCGGCCAATCTGTACGGTTCCGGCGCTCCGTTCGACATCGCGCTGCTCGATGGCGGCACCCGGCCGCTGTTGCGGCGCGCGGGCAACTGGCTGGTGCTGCGCGCTGGTCGGCCCATCTTGATCGTCGAACAGCAGGGCAAGAAGCTGACGGCCCTGGCCAGCGCCAGCCGCGATGACCTGACGGCTGCCGTCGCTCGCTTGCCTGACATTCTGGCGACTACCGGCGTGGCAGGCAATCGACACAAGATCAGCGTGGCGGAATGGAACGGCGAGCCCGTGTCGTCCAGCGCGGGGGCCGAACTGTTGGAAGCCGTCGGCTTCGTCCGCGACTACCAGGAAATGACGCTCTACGCCGCCTGGCGTTGAGTGCTTTACAAACCCGTTACAACAAGTTTCCACCGGATTTGGTATTTACTCAGGAGGCCAAGAGGCTCAGTGATTGGTAGGGCAGTCAAAGCCAGGTGCGGTCATGAAAGCCATACTGTTCGCCGTCAGTTGCTGGCTGGGAATCGGTTTCGCGTTTGCCTATCGCGCCGACGCTCCCGATGCCGCCCACTTTCAGAAGCTCATCCGTCAACTCGATAGCGGGCGTTTTGGCGAACGGGAAGCTGCCGCCCAAGAACTCGACAGGCTCGACCGCGCGGCGTTGCCCCACTTGCAACAGGCACTGGACGGCAGGCCGAGCCTCGAGGTCCGTCGCCGCGTCGAAGCCTTGATGCAATTAATCCGGCACCGCGATCCAGAATACCGCCGCAGTCTATGCGACGCGCTGATTCAGCAGCTGGACTGCTATCGCAACGATCAGGCCGGGCGTGCGGCTCACGAACTCCGGTCGCTCGGCCCACTCGCCGTGGATTCGCTGCGCCTGGCCGCGAAGGACCGCGACCGCAGCCCCGCCGTGCGGGCCGCATCGAGCAAGCTATTGCTAGAAATCCTGCGTGGTCTCGATCTGCCCGTACTCCCCGCCGATGAACCGGATTTGCAGAAACCGTGTCCGCCCACGAAATAGCAGAGTAACGACGATGATTTCCGGAGATTACACCATGTCCATACGCTGGCTGGCGGCGCTGACCTTCGCTCTGGTCGGCAGCCTGCTGTCGGTTCACGCAGCCGACGACAAGGACATTTCGTTCAAGGAATCCGGGCAGTACATCGGCGGCATCGACCGATACTGGCAGGCCACGATCGGCGGAGCCAAGGATCGGAAGTGGGAATACAGCTTCACGCACGGGCCCAAGGGCGCTTTCCCCAACGGCGATATCCAGTCGGGGGGCACCTACGAA
>JAEUIF010000062.1 GCA_016795185.1 Planctomycetia bacterium
TGCGGGTTGGGGGTGGGGGGTGAGGGGAGAAACGGTCGTTAAACTCGCTCCAGTCCCCTCACCCCCAACCCCTCTCCCGCACGGGGAGAGGGGGGCAGACGCACCGGGGGATAGCTTCATGGCAAGCCACAAGAACTGCGCGGGCATCACACGCCGGGATTGTCTCCAGCTAGGGCTGGGAGCGCTGCTGGGCGGCGGGTTGGTCCATGCCCTGCGGCAGCGCGCCCGGGCCGACAGCGGCAAGGTCATCGAGCCGGTGGCCAAGAGCTGCATCCTGATCTGGCAGGACGGCGGTCCCAGCCACTACGAAACCTTCGACCCCAAGCCCGGCGCGCCGCAGGAGTTTCGCGGACAGTTCTCCGCCATTCAGACGCGCTTGCCCGGCGTGCAGTTCTCGCAGCACATGAAGCGACTGGCCGCCATCGCCGATAAGCTCGCGGTGGTGCGTTCGATTCGCCACGACCAGGGCAACCACGGGGCCGGCAACCACTACATGATGACCGGCGCCCCGCCGCGCATCCCCGTCGGCTGCGGGGCGTTCGTCAGCTTCCATCCGAGCCTGGGTTCCGCGACCGCGCACGAACGCGGCGCGCCCGCCGGTCTGCCCGCTTACTTCTCGATGCCCGATATGTCGCGTTCCGGCGGCCCGCACTTCCTGGGCGCGAAGTACGCACCGTTCATCGTCTCGGACAACCCGAACTCGCCGGACTTCCGAGTGCGCGACGTGGCCCTGCCGCGCGGCCTGACCGGCGAGCGCTTCGAGTCGCGCCGCGACATTCGCCTGGCGGTGGACAAGCTCCAGCGCATCAACGACAAGGCCGCCGGCGACCCGGTCGCTTCCCTCGACGAACACTACGAGCAGGGCTACAACCTGATGGCCTCGAAGGAAGCCCAGGCCGCCTTCGACATCCACCGCGAAGCCGACCGCGTGCGCGACGGCTACGGCCGCACGCCCTTCGGCCAGCGCGCCTTGCTGGCCCGCCGCCTGGTCGAAGCCGGGGTGCCCTTCATCACGCTCTACGAAGGCGGCTGGGACCATCACAAGGACATCTTCGACGCGCTGAACAAGCGGCTGCCCTCGTTCGAGGCCACCATTGCCGCGCTGATTGAGGACCTGGACCAGCGCGGCATGCTGGACAGCACGCTGGTCATCGCGCTGGGCGAGTTCGGCCGCACGCCGCAGGTCAACAAGGACGCGGGCCGCGACCACTGGTCGAACGCCATGTCGGTGCTGTTCGCGGGCGGCAAGACCCCCGGCGGCCAGGCGGTCGGCGCGACCGACGCCCGCGGCTTCAACGCCGTCGAGCGCGTGCTGTCGCCCGAGAATTTTGCCTCGACGGTCTACACCAAGCTGGGCATCGACCCCGGCAAGGTGCTCTACGCGCCGAACGGCCGGCCGGCGCACCTCGTCACCGACCCCACGCCGATCGCCGAGTTGATGGGCTGAGCCAGATCGATTGTGCGCGGTACCAGAAATGGTACGATGAACAGAGTGGGAACATCAGTCGGCGCGAGCAACGCCATGCTTGCCATTACACGCATTCCCACCCACCGCAACGACGGATCGAAGGTCAGCCAGCGGGAAAGGCGAGCGCTCCTGTCCCTTGTTCGGGACCGCTTTGGCGGCTATTCCCTCGAAGGGCCTTTTGAAGGGGCCTGGGTGGCCGACGATGGCCAGGTCTATGAGGAGACCAGCTACCGTCTGGAAGTGATGGTGCCGCCCGAGCGGCTAGGCGAAGTGCGTGCCACGTTCGTGCGCATTGGCCGGCAACTGGGGCAGCGGGCCATCTACTTTGAGGTCCGCGACGGCGGTGAAGTGATCGATCTAGAGTGACCGGAGCAAGTCTCATGGCAAAGCCCACCATCAAGGCTCGCGCCCAGGAGTTGTTGACTCTCGCGCGAAATCTGACGGCAACGCCTGGGTTGACCTGGGTCGAAGCCAATAATGCGATCTATGGTCCAGGCGGACCGTTCACCCGCCTGATGCCCACCGCGAAGGATCGAGCCGCGTTCGCCAAGCTACAAGAAAGCGAGCAGATCGACGAACTGCTTGACAGTTTGCCCGAACCGTCCGTTAAGCCCCAGCGCCGCGAGCATAGTGGTCAGGTGAATGTGCGCATTCCCAAATCACTGCACGCCGCCCTGATCAGCGAAGCAGAAGCGGAAGCAGTCAGCCTCAATCAACTCGTCCTGACCAAACTGGCGATGCATTTGCAGGTACGTTAGGGCAATGGGGACGTGCAATTCGTGTCGTTGGACTGTAGTGCCCACCTCGGCGTAGCTCGCTCCGCAAGCAAGTTGATTTGTCCCTTCCCTCGTGCTGAATCTGCCTGCCATGAATATCATTTGGCGAGTCTGGCTTGGCTTGACACTTGACCTGATGCTGCTCGCCTCGACGTCTGCCGCCGCGCCGCCGACGGTGAACTCGCTCTACCCCGCTGGCGTACAGCGCGGCCAGACTGTGGAAGTCACCGTCGCCGGCACCTTCGATACCTGGCCGCCGCAGGTCTGGTGCGACCGCAAGGATGTGGAGATCAAGCCTGGCAAGGAGAAGGGCAAGCTCACGGTGACCGCAGCGCCCGAGGCCGTGCCCGGCGTCTGCTGGCTGCGGCTGTACGACGACCAGGGGGCTTCGCCCTTGCGGCCCCTGCTGGTCGGCTCGCTGCCTGAAATTCTCGAACAGGAACCTAACGACGACTTCAAGAAGCCGCAGACGCTGACGGCCGCGAGCGTCACGATCAACGGCCGGTTGGAGAAAGCCGGCGACGTGGACTGTTTTGCCGTCGTGCTACGCAAAGGGCAGACGCTGGTCGCGTCGCTGGAAGCCAACCGCACGCTCGGTTCGCCGATGGACGCCGTCGTGCAGGTGCTGTCGGCCGATGGCTTCGTGCAGCAGGAAAACCACGACTACCACGGCCTGGACCCGCTCGTTGCTTTCACGGCACCGAAGGACAGCACCTACATCGTGCGCGTCTTCGCCTTCCCGGCGATGCCGGATTCCAGCGTGCGCTTCGCGGGCGGCGAACTGTACATCTACCGCCTGACGCTCACTACCGGCGCGTTCGCGGATCGCATCTTCCCGCTCGCGGTGTCGGCGGCGGAGGGCGGTGCGGTCGAACTGCACGGCTGGAACATCCCCGACGCGGCGAAGGCCCGTGCCGTCGAAAAGGGCGAACCCGGCAGCGACACGGTCGTCTTCCATCCCGAAGTCACGAACGCACTGGCCGTGCGCCTGGAACCGCATCCCGTCATCGTGCAGTCGCTAACGAACAGCAGAAAGGAACCGCAGACCATCACCTTGCCCGCGACGGTCAGCGGCCGGCTGGAAACCCGCGACGCGGTCCACGCTTACCAGTTCGAGGCGAAGAAAGGGCAGCAGTGGCGCTTCGAGGCTGAGGCCCGCGCCCTCGGTTTCCCGCTCGACCCAGTGCTGCGTCTGCTCGATGGCAGCGGCAAGCAACTGGCCCAGGCGGAAAGCGCGCGCGACGGCCGCGACCCCGAACTAGCCTTCACCGTGCCGCAGGATGGTGTCTATCGTCTGGAAGTGCGCGACCTGCATTTCGCCGGCAGCCCGCGCCATCTCTATCGAGTGCGCGCGGTCGCCGGGCGTCCGGACTTCGAGTTGACCCTGACCACGGATCGCTTCACGCTGACGCCGGGCAAGCCGCTCGATGTGCCCGTGACCATCCAGCGTCGTCAGGGCTTCAAGGAAGAGATCGAGTTGACGGTCGAAGGGTTGCCCGCCGGCGTCACCGTCGCCACGGTGCAGACCGGCCCCGCCGCGAACGCCAAGACCGTCACGCTGCGGCTGACTGCCGAAGCCATGCCCATCTCGACTGCCGTGCGTGTGTCCGGCAAGGCCGCCGGCAAGCCGGAAACAGCGCGGCCGGTGCAGGCGACCATCGCCGGATTGACCGCAACCACGCCGCACGTCTGGCTGACCGTGCCTTCACCTGCGAAGTAACCACCCCGATACGATGCCGCGTTCGTAGAACCGCCTTTGGGCGGCGAGTCGCTCACCGTCTGAAGGCGGCACCTCGAACTTCTGATTCAGCAAACGGCATTGCGCGCCTGGTCCAGCACGCGGCGGACGGCGGCGGCCAGGTCTTGCGGCCGATAGGGCTTGTTGACGAAGCCGAGCACGCCTTGCCGGCCGTCCTCGGCCAGCTGCTCGGCCGAGTAGCCGCTGGAATAGACCACGCGCACGTTCGGGTCGATCTGCAACAGCCGACGCAGCGCGTCGCGGCCGGAGAGGCGCGGCATGGTCAGGTCGAGGATCACCAGGTCAATGGTCCCGCGATGGTTTTCGTAGACTTCGAGGGCCGCCAGGCCGTCCTCGGCCAGCAGCACCTTGTAGCCGTAGCGTTGCAGGATGGTCTTGCCCAGGTTGCGAATGACCGCTTCATCATCCACGAGCAGGATGGTTTCGCTTCCCCCGTCGGGTGTCTTCTCCGGGACCGGCGCGGGCGCCTTGGCCAGTGCGTCGCCGAAGCGCGGCAGGTAGATGTCGAAGTCGGTGCCCTTGCTGACTTCGCTGTGGCACTCGATCCAGCCCTGATGCTGCTTGATGATGCCGAAGACCATCGCCAGCCCCAGTCCGGTGCCCTTCCCCGGCCCCTTGGTGGTGAAGAACGGATCGAAGATGCGGGCGCGGATTTCGGGCGGGATGCCGTGCCCGGTATCGCGCACCCGCAGCCGGACGAACTCGCCGGCGCGGGCGTCGAGGTGCCGGCGGGCCTGTCCCGCGTCGAGCGTCACGTTGGCGGTTTCCAGGTGCAACCGGCCGCCGTCCGGCATGGCGTCGCGGGCGTTGATGCACAGGTTCAGCACCACCTGGTTGAGCTGACCCCGGTCGGCCTGCACGCTCCAGAGCCGCGCGGGATTGCGGACCTCGACGACGATGCGCGGGTCGATGGTGCGGCGCAGGATGCCGACGGTTTCGTCGACTGCCGTGGTCAGGTCGGTCGGTTCCAGCTGGAGGAGGGTTTGCCGCGAGTAGCCCAGCAGCTGGCGGGTCAGGTCGGCGGCACGAGCGGCGGCTTGCTCGGTCTCGCGGAGCACGTCGCGGTTCGGGTCGTCTTCCGCGGCGGCGGCGATCAGCAGCGAGACGTTGCCCAGGATGGCGGTGAGCCGGGTGTTGAAGTCGTGCGCCACGCCGCCGGCCAGCTGGCCGACCGCTTCCATCTTCTGCGCCAGCCGCAGTTGCTCTTCGAGGCGGGTACGTTCGGTGATGTCGCGGCCAATGCCGATCAGCCCGAGCACCCGGCCGTCCGGCCCGAAGAACAGCGTCTTGACGACCTCGACCAGGGCGCGGCGACCGTCGGGGTACTCGATCCATTCCTCCTGGCGCAGTGGCTGGCCGGTGGTCAGCACCTTCTGGTCCTGTTCCTGGTAATGCTCGTGCCGGCCCGGCGGGAAAGCCGCAATGGTGGTCGCGCCGATGATCTCCTCGGCGCGCTTGCCGACGTACTTCTCGAAGGCGGCATTGCAGCCGACGTACGTGCCGCTGTTGTTCTTGTAAAAGATCAGGTCGGGGATCGAATCGATCAGGCCGCGCAGCAGGGCGCGTTCCTGGATCAGCGCCTGCTCGGTGCGCTTGATGTCGGTGATGTCGGCGGCCACCACGGTGATGCCGTTGACCTCGCCGTGCGCGTCGTACAGCGGCGCGGCGGACAGGCTGACGTCGATCAGCGAGCCGTCCTTGCGCTGCCGCAGCGCCTGCACGCCGGCGAAGGTCTGGCCGCCGCGCAGCCGTTCCAGCAATTCCTGGTACTCCGAACGCTTGTCAGCCGGCACCAGCGGCGTCGGCAGCCGCAGCACCTCGGCTTCCGTCCAGCCGAAGATGCGCTCGGCGGCGGCGTTCCAGGTCTGGATCAGGCCTTGCAGGTCGATGGTGAAGATGGCCAGCGGCGACGCCTGGATGATGGCCCGCAGCGCGTCGTTGGCCTTGTGCAGCGTCTCCTCGGCGCGCTTGCGCTCGGTGATCTCGACGACCATGCCCTCGAAGCCCACGGGCGTGCCGTCCTCGGTCAGCAGCATGCGGGCGTTCTCGCTGACCCAGATCAAGCTGCCGTCGCGGCGGCGCACCAGCGACTCGAAGCCGGACAGCGAGCCGCGCTCGCGGATCAGCCGGATAAACTCGGCGCGTCGGCCGGGTTCGGCGTAGAAGTGCTCCTCCGGCGTGGCGAACGCCGCCAGCAGTTCCTCCGAGGATGCGAAGCCGTACATCCGCGCCAGCATCGGGTTCGCCGTCAAGAACCGGCCGTCGAGCGTCGTCTGGTAGATGCCCTCGACCGCGTTCTCGAAGATGCCGCGGTACTTGGCCTCGGCCTGGCGCAGGGCCTCCTCGTTGCGCTTGCGCTCGGTCACGTCGCGCGAGAAACCGACGATGCCGATGATTTGCCCCTGCGGGTCGCGGAACGGCAGCGTGGTGGTCACCGCCCAGGTGACCGCGCCGTCGGCCCAGTGGACCTGGCCTTCCACGGCAAGCAGCGGCTGGCCGGTCTCCATGACCTGGCGCTCCTCGGCCTGCGCCCGTTGCACGAATTCGGCGGCATAGAACGCGGCGTCGGTCTGGCCGGCAACCTGGTCAGGGTCGTTCAGGCCGAAACGCCGCGCCAGCGTGGGGTTGATCCAGAGGAAGCGGCCCTGCGCGTCCTTGAAGTAGACGCGGTCGGGCGCGTTGTCCATCAGGGTGTTCCAGAGGTGTTGTTCGCGGAGCAGGGTTTCGGTCAACTGGCGCTGTTCGGCGTGCAAATACGCCAGCCGGCGGCGCTCCACCAGCAGCCAGCAAGCCAGCAGCACCAGCAGCGGCAACGAGACGACGAGGGCCTCCATCGAGAGCCGGTCGCCGGCCGGCAAGTGCGTGGCCAGCCAGAACGCCTCGACGACGGCCAGGAAAACCAGCACGCCCAATAGCAGCAGAAAGGCGCAGCGCGGTAGGTTCAAGTCTTCACCTCCGGCCGGCCAAGGGCGGGTGCCGCGGAACGGTTCAGGCCCGTGTTCCGTCGGCGTCGGCTGGCGTCAACAGGCAGCTGGGAGAGGTGAGCCTCGGTCAAGTCCACTTTACCGACTGGCCGATGGATGTCAAAAGGCGTTTTCGCAACGTTGGCGCGGGATTGGCCCGCGACCCTCACCCAGCTTTTCCAGGGACGCCAGCCCATGCCGCTTGCCGCACCGCAACCTTCGTCGCGTTCTACCCTGCTGGCCTGCTTGCTGCTGGCTGCCGCGACGCTGCTCGTCTTCGCACCCGTGCTGCGCTGCGGCTTCGTCAATTTCGACGACGACCTGTACGTCACGAACAACCCCCAGGTGCAGGCCGGTTGGACCGTCGCCAGCCTGAACTGGGCCTGGCGCAGCACGCTCGCCTTCTGGCACCCGTTGACCTGGATGTCGTTGCAGCTGGATTGCCAGCTGGCCGGCCTGAACCCCGCGTGGTTTCACGGCGTGAACCTGCTGCTGCACCTGGCGAACGTGCTGCTGCTGTTTCTGGTGCTGCGCGCCCTGACCGAGACACTCTGGCTCAGCGCGCTGGCAGCGGCCCTCTTCGCATTGCACCCGCAGCACGTGGAAGCCGTAGCCTGGATCGCCGAACGCAAGGGGCTGCTCAGCACGTTCTTTGGCTTGCTCTCGCTCGCCGCTTACGTCGGCTATGCGCGGCGCGGCGGCGCGGCCCGCTACCTGCTGGCGCTCGTACTCTTCGCGTGCAGCCTGCTCGCCAAACCCATGCTGGTCACGCTGCCTTTCGTCTGGCTGCTGCTGGACTACTGGCCGCTACGGCGACTGAACGGCACCCTGCCGCGCTGGCGCTCCCTGATGCTGGAGAAACTTCCCGCCCTGCTGCTGGCGGTCGGTCTCAGCGTCGTGGCGGTCCACGCCGAGCAGGAAATCGGGGCGCTGTCCGAAGCGCCTGCGTGGTCCACCCGATTGGCGTCCGTCCTCGTCAACTACCGGGATTACCTGGGCCAGACCATCTGGCCTGTGGGCCTGACGGTCTACGATCCACGGCCCGAGGCACCGCCCTATAGGGGCGCAGTAGGGTTGGCCGTCGCTGTCCTGCTCACCCTGACCGGACTGGCCGTCTGGCAAGCGACGCGCCGTCCCTACCTCCTGGTCGGCTGGCTCTGGTTCCTGGGCACGCTGTTCCCGGTGTCCGGCGTCGTGGCCGTCGGTTCGCACCGACTGGCGGATCGCTACACCTACTGGCCGCACATCGGCCTGTTCGTGCTGCTGGTCTGGTTCGCCCACGAAACCGCCTCGCGCTGGCGTTGGGGCCAGCGGGTTGGCGTCGGCCTGGCCGTGTTGCTGCTCGCCGTCTGCGGTACGCTGTCGGCTCAACAGTTGCGGTGCTGGCGCGACAGTGTCGCCCTCTGGACGCAGGCACTGGCTGTCCGTGGCGAACATGCGCTGATGCACAACAACCTGGCCGATGCCTACCATCAGCAAGGCTGCACCGCCGAAGCCCGCCAACACTGGGAAACCGCCGTGCGGCTGGTGCCACGCTACGAATGCGCCTGCAACAACCTGGCACTGCTCTATCTGCGGGAGGGCCGCACCGCCGAGGCCCGGCCGCTGCTGCTGCGCCTGAACGAACTGCGGCCCGACACGGATCAGCCTCCCTTGCAGCTGGGGGCGCTCTGCTGGAACGAGGGCCGCGCCGCCGAGGCGCTGGACTGGTTCCGCCAGGCCGTCGAGCGCAATCCCGCCAATCCGGAGGGGCACGCCCGCTGCGGCCAAATCCTGCTGCGCCTGGGGCGCGTCGAGGAAGCCGAACAGAGCCTGACTACCGCCGTGCGTCTGCGGCCGGATGCTGCCGATCTGCACTGCGACCTGGGCCGCGCCTGTCAGTGGCGCGGCAATCTCGAAAAGGCAGCCCGGCATCAGCGCAAGGCGCTGGCCCTGCAACCGCAACGCGCCGCGACGCACGACCTGTTGGGCACGACGCTCGCGCTGCAAGGCCGGTTGACCGAAGCGGCGGAGCATCATCGTTCGGCGGTGGCTGTGGACGCTCGCGCGGTCCACTACCGCTGCAACCTGGCACTAGTCCTGCACGACCTGAGTCAGTTGTCGGAAGCAGAAGCGGAGTTTCGCGAAGCCTTGCGCCAGCAACCGCGCTGGCCGGATGAAGCCCTGCGCCTGGCCCGACAGCTGGCGACGGCGGCCGACCCCCGGCGGCGCTGCGGGCCGCTGTCGTTGCGCCTGGCCCGCCAGGCCAGTCTGGTACTTGGTAACGACCGGCCCGAGGTGTGCGAGACGCTGGCCTCTGCCCAGCAAGCCGCCAGCGATGCCCGTTTGCCTTGAATCCGCGGCAGCACGGGTTTGTACGTCGGGCTTTCCAGCCCGACTGAAGCGCCGGGAACATGCGGTGCAGCCGCCACGAACAAACCACCTGCCGCGTCGATTCGGCCTGAACCAATGACACGCGGCTTATGAAGCCGCTGCTCTGGAAGCGGACACACCTCGGCGCTTCAGTCGGGCTGGAAAGCCCGACGTACTTCAGTCGCCGTCGTCCTTATCTCACCAATGACACATAGACAATGCCTGCGGCAATTCGCCTTTCTATTGCAGGGCATTTTTACGGGGGTATATTTTTTAATCGTGGTCGCGATTCAGTGTTTGTCCTGAATCAACCGCACATTCCCACCCCCCGGGCGGTCCCTGCCGCCGCCCCTAGCCGTGGAAAGGAGCGTGGCCCATGTTCTCCCTCCGCCACCTGCTGCTCCTCTCTGCCGCTTCCCTTGGCCTGTTCCTTCCCGCCTCCGTTCGGGCCGACGAGAAGCCGTTCCGCCAGACCATCGATCAGGAAATTCGGGCTGCCTGGCAGCGCGAGAATGTCAAGCCCGCGCCGCGCTCCAGCGATGCCGAGTTCCTGCGCCGCATTTACCTCGACCTGGTCGGCAACATCCCGACCTACGAGGAAACCCAGCAGTTCCTGCAAGACGCCGACGAGCACAAGCGCGCCAAGCTGATCGACCGCCTGCTCGACGACCCGCGCTTCGCCCGGCAGCAGGCCGCCTACTGGGACCTGACAATCTTCGGCCGCAGCCCGCCCGGCGGCGAGGTGACCCGCCGCCGCGACGTCTTCCAGAAGTGGCTCGAAGATAAGTTTGCCAAGAACGAACCCTACGACGTTTGGGTCAAGGAAATCCTCAACGCCGAGGGCAGCACCGCCGAGGTCGGCCCGGCGATGTTCTATGCCCAGTTCCGCAACCAGCCCGAAGAAGCGGCGATGGCCGTCAGCCGGTTGTTCCTCGGCACGCAGCTGCAATGCGCCCGCTGCCATGACCACCCATTCGACAAATGGCAGCAGCTCGACTTCTACGGCATGGCCGGCTTCTTCGCCCGCCTGGTGTTCGTCGAGAGCGGCAACGCCAACCAGCGCGTCATGCTGGTCGGCGAGAAGCGCACCGGGGAAGTGATGTTCTCCGGCCCCGTCACCGAGCAGGTGCCCGGCAAGAAGGGCACGCCGGTGAAGGCCAAGTTCCTCGGCGGCACGCCGCTGGACGAACCGGCGATCCCGGCCGGCTTCAAGGACTTTGAGATCAAGGGCGCCAAGGCGATCCCGAAGCCCGACTTCTCCCGCAAAGAGAAGCTGGCCGAGTGGGTGGTCGCTCCCGAAAACCCCTACTTCGCGAAGGCCGTCGCCAACCGCGTCTGGGCGCAGTACATGGGGCGGGGCCTGGTCCACCTGGTCGATAACCTGAGCGACAAGAACCCACCCAGCCACCCGGAACTGTTCGACCTGCTGAGTCAAGAACTCAAGGCGAAGAAGTACGACCTGAAGTGGCTCGTCCGCGAACTGGTCAACAGCGAGACGTATCAGCTGTCCGGCCGGGGCGAATCGACCGACGCCGCCCCGCGCTGGTTCGAGCGGGCGCGGGTCCGCCCGCTGACGGCCGAGGAAATCATGGCCTCGCTCCGCCAGGCCACGCTGCACGACTTGACCGTCAAGCCCGGCGACAAGACGCCCAACGTCGGCAGCGAATACTTCATGCGGTACTTCGGCGAACCGCTCAACGGCCGAGGCGATTTCCAGGCCAGCTTGAACGAGCACCTGTTCCTGAACAACAGCACGAACCTGCGCCAGATGATCCAGGCCAAGAAGGGCAACCTGGCGGACATGCTGGCGACGAGCAAGGAACCGGTCGAAGAGCGCGTCGAACGGCTGTTCCTCACCGCCCTGAACCGTCAGCCCCGTGCCGTGGAAAAAGAACGGTTCGCCGCCCACCTGAACACTGCCGGCCAGAAGCCGGAAGTGCTGGTCGAAGAAGCGATCTGGGCGCTGCTCAACAGCGCCGAGTTCCGCTTCAACCACTGACCCCCCGGGAGCACCAGGTGCCTGAGTGATGGCAGGGCCTATTAGCCTGGTGCTCCCTTCTTCTCTCTGCCGCAAGACGGCGTGCCGGAGGCGAAATCCTCCGGCACGCTCCCCCGAACCGCCAGCCGACGATACACCGCCTCCCCAACCGCAAGCGGAGAGCCACCGATGAAGTCTCCATGCCGGGTCCGCGAACACCTGAGCCGCCGCGCGTTCCTGAAGGCCAGCCTGTCCGTGGGCGGCGCGGCCGTCGCCAACTGGGGCGGGCTGTTCAATTCGACCTCCATCGCCGCCGAGGCGAAGAAGCAGGGCATGCGCTGCATCCTGCTCTGGATGAACGGCGGCGCTAGCCAGATCGACACCTTCGACATGAAGCCCGGCCGGCCGACCGGCGGTCCGTTCCGCCCGATCAGCACGAACGTGACCGGCACTCAGGTCTGCGAGTACCTGCCGAAGCTGGCCCAGCAGACCGACAAGCTGGCCATCATCCGCAGCATGGTGACGAGCGAACCGGACCATCCGGGCGGCATCACGTCGATGCACATCGGCTACCGGCCCGAAGTCACCATCGCGCACCCCGAGTTGGGCGCGGTCATCGCCAAGTACCACGGCAAGCCCGACGCCGACCTGCCGACCTTCATCCGCATGGGGCCGACGGGCAACGGCGGGGCCGGCTTCCTCGGGCCGGAGTACCAGCCCTTCAGCATCGGCCGCGACGGCAGGTTGCCGCAGTTCAGCGATCCTTACGCCAGCGCCGAATCCGAGCAGCGCCGCGGCGACCTGCTGCGGGTCATCGAGGACGGCTTCACCCAGGAAAACAAGGCCGACCCCTTCGGCGCGCACCGGCTGGCCAAGGAAAAAGCCTGGAAGCTGCTCAAGTCCAAGGGCATCTTCGACGTGACCAAGGACTGGCCCAAGGCGAAGGAACGCTACGGCGACAGCGATTTCGGCCGCGGCTGCTTCCTGGCCCGCAAGCTGGTCGAGGCCGGCGTGCCCTTCGTCGAGGTCGGCCACGACAACTACGACAGCCACGCGGACAACTTCGTCTGCCACAAGGCCAACATGAACCAGCTGGACCCCGCCTGGTCCACGCTGCTGCTCGACCTCCAGGAACGCGGCCTGCTCGAAAAGACGCTGGTGGTCTGGATGGGTGAAGTGGGCCGCACGCCGTACATCAACAACCGCGCCGGCCGCGATCACTACATCCGCGCCTGGAGCATCGTGCTCGCGGGCGGCGGCGTCAAGGGCGGCCTGACCTACGGCGAAACCGACATCGACGGCAAGACGGTCAAGGACAAGCCCGTGACCGAAGGCGACCTGTTCGCCACTATCTACTCGGCGTTAGGGATCAGCCCACGCACCAAGCACATGGTAGGCACCCGCCCGATCACGGTAGCCCCCGAACGTTCGGTAGCAGTGACTGACATTCTGTCGTAGTGTTCGAGATCGTTCTGCAAGCCATGATTCTGGAGCATTCCCATGGCCGACACCCCCAACTTCGAGAAATCCACGCTGGCCTACACGCTGCCCTGGGAATCCGGCTGGGTAACGGCCCTCACGTTCGTTGGCGCTTCGCGCAAGATCGCCGCCGGCAACGAGCACGGCCAGATCGTGGTCTGGGAAGTGCCGGAGAAAGCCGGCGAAACCGCACCGCTGCCCACGCGCCGCCTGGACGGCCATACGAACTACATCAGCCGGCTGCTCTCGACGCCCGATGGCAAAACACTCATCTCCGCCAGCTACGACCACACCCTGCGCTACTGGGACCTGGCCGCAGCAGCCAAGGGCGAGGACACCATCGTCCTGCAAACCAAGAAGGCGCAGAACAAGGAGCCAGTGCCGACCCTGACGCACAAGGTCGAGCTGCAACCGGCCGAAAAGACCCTGACCGGCCACAAGGACTGGGTGCAGGCCGTGGCGCTGTCCACCGATGGCAACACGCTGGTCAGCGGCGACGACAAGGGCGTCGTCATCGTCTGGGACCGCCCGGCAGGCACGGAGTCGCGCCGCTGGCAGCTGAAGGGCTGGGCCTTCGCGATCGCGCTGTCGCCGGACGCCAAACTGGCGGCAGTAGCCGAGCGCATCCCGCTGATCTTCGATTCCGGCCGACAAGCAGCGCTGCGCCTCTGGGACGTGAGCACCGGCCAGATGGTCAAGGACTTCTCCGCTCAGCAGGGCACGCGCGGCGAGCACTTCGGGGCCATTGCCTGGTCGCCCGACGGCAAGCTGCTCGCCGTGGGTCAGGGCAACGAGAGCAACGGCAAAATTTACCTGCTCGACGCCGAGACGGGTAAGAAAGTCCAGGAACTGGCCGGCCACCTATCGGGCGTCAACGAACTGACCTTCCTCGACGGCGGCAAGCAACTGCTGTCCACCGGCCGCGACACCTGTCTGCGCGTCTGGCAAACCAGTGACGGCAAGAAGCTGGCGGAAGTCGGCAAGCCGCGCGGCGGTCAGTTCAAGGACTGGTACCACGCCATGTCGCTCTCGGCCGACCAGAAGTACCTCGCGGCGGCGGACATGGCTGGCGCGGTGGCGGTTTACGCGGTCGGCTAGGTTCCGCCCGCAGCGGAATCCAGGTGCAGTGTTACAAAACACCCCTCCG
>JAEUIF010000095.1 GCA_016795185.1 Planctomycetia bacterium
GCTGTGGCGCCATTGCCGCACGACGCGCCGCCAGAAACGCTCTTTGGCGCCATCGCGCTGTTGGGGAGTGGACATGGTAGTTACCTCCTTTGCGGAGGATTACACCATGACCGTCAAGAACGCCCTTGGCCGGACGGAGACGTATGTCGCAACGAACGGCCGGAACACGGCCCACGAAGCTTCACCGGCGAGGCGTAATGCCGGCGAAGCTAACGCAATGGCCCGTTTGCTCAATCCCGCCATCCATCCTGTAAGGTCGTCATGAGCCTGCTCCTCTTACGACCGCTGAGTATTTCCGAAATCCTGCGGTGGGCGGCGCGGACGACGAACGCGCCGTGCTCGAACGGACCGTCGCGCCAGACCGCCTGTACGTCCTGGACCGGGGCTGAGCGAAGTTTACGCTGTTCAACCGCATCGTCGCCGCCGGCAGCAGCTACGTCTGCCGCGTCCCGGACAAGAGCATCTACGACGTCGTCGTGTCGATGGGCGGCGGCTCGAAGCCGGAGACCCGGCCCGATCACGTCATGCGCCTGATCACGATTCAATGTAAGCCGCATCGCCAGGCGGGCCGCTCGCAGCGGTACAGTCGCGCGGGATCGACGGGCCCGGCCTGCGACGGCGTGTTGCGTCTGGCTACCAACTTGCTCGACGTCCCCGCGGAGATCATCGCGCTGCTGTACCACTATCGCTGGACGATCGAAATCTTCTTCCGCTTCTTCAGGCAGATCCTGGGCTGTCGGCACCTGTTGAGCCATTCGCCACGCGGCATCGAGGTGCAGACGTACTGTGCCATCATCGCTTGCATGCTGATCAGCCTGTGGACGGCGAGGAAGCCGGCCCTGCGAACCTACGAGATGGTCTGTTAGTACCTCCTGGGCTTGGCGGAGCTGGAGGAACTGCTCGCCCATATGGCGCAGCTGAAAAAACACGACGTCTGACGCCCACGGTGGTCTGTCGCTCGACGGCCGCTGCGGTTGACGCTGCGCGGAGATCGCCTCCTGCCTCTCCACTCCGTCGTCACTCTGCTTCACGAAGAACCCTTGGGGTAGAATTGGCCGACGCCACGGGCGGCGGCATTCGCCGTGCCGAACACGATTGACTGCGTCGTCTTTATTCTTCCTTCTTGGGCACTTTTTTCTCCTCAGTGGAGTTGAGGAAACTCAACATCATATCTTTCTGTTAATACTGCCCGCATTCGTTTGCAGTTCTCAACTGCCTTGTCGATCTTAATTGCGATCGCCCGTTGTTCAGCAGCAACTTCTTGTGCCACACCGAGTGGGTCACCGAAGAAGCCTCGTACAAATGCCTCAACACCTCGATCAGAGTTGTTATCTATCGCTCTAGCCAAACTATTGGCAGCCTCAACAAGGTCCATAATACAGCTAACTGCGCCAGGATCAACCCCGCGTAGTGGCAGGTCATCGATAGCCCGAGTTCCATTTCTTAGCGCCCGCGCAACATCCTGAGGTGCAGCATCCTTGCCAGGGTTGACATCCGCTAAGATCTGCCGGACTTCTGACCAGTATTCGAGCGTTCTCTGCTTTTTATTGGGAACGTCAATATCTGAAAAATCAACTGTTACCGTACCGCCTGCACGTAAGCGTAACTTGCGAGTTTCGGAAAAAACCATTCCCTGGATATCTGCTTCGATGATGACCATGTAGTAATAAGGCACAGAGGGCTTTAACTCCTTGCGTGTTGTAAATTTAAACAAATTTCCTTGTGGTTGCAGCTCGAAATCACCGATTCGGATTTTCCCTCCGCTGGGTCCTTTTATGACGACATTGCAGGTGTAAAGCTGCTGCCGCTTGAACGCGACGATCATGCAGTTTTCGCCTGCCGTATAGTCCTTTGGGAGTTCGCTACCATCAACAATAAATATCTTTAGGTCGTCACCTTGCAGCTGGTAGACTCCACGAAAGATAGTGATCTTGCCATCAGCAAGGTCTTTGCTGGCATGGTGAAATGTTTTGGGAGACTTTGTGGTTTCGATTCTAATACTTCCCGAAGAAACCGCAACCCCGTCTCGCTTCGCTGCACAATTGCCGCCGTCAATTACGATTTCAATAGATTGCGCTGATAGATCAAATAATCCCGCTCCAATATCCATGCTAACGGCTGTCCAGCAACCATTAAGTTCATTATCGTTTTGAACTTGTTCTGATGGATGAGTTGTTATGGAGGAATTCCTAGGAATGATCCCCTCTGGCACTGATAGCCTCTGAGCTGATTGCGTTGATCGTATTCCGCGTTTGCCATGATTTTGCGATTGGTCGTCCAGATTCGTTGCGAGTCCAGGTTGTGAAGGCACCACATGACTGCGAAAATTTGGCGATTGATGCTTTGAGTTAGAAATCAATATGGCTAGCACCAACAACAAAGCTACCGGGCCAACGATTCCTGCAATAAGCCAGGAGCCGACCCTAGCTACTTTTCGATATCGACTCTGAATTGGCTGAGCAGGAATTCCGGTTGTGGGGTTGGGAAGTGCTATGGCTTGCGGCAGTTGCTCTCCGAATCGGCTCGATGCGCTGTTCAGAATGCTCTGATTGGCTGTTATATCCGGCACAATCCCCTGTGCGCTGATGGCGGCGATACATACAGGACAATTTAATGCAGATTCTGAGGCCGCGCTCTGATAAATGATGGCGCAGGATGCACATCTATACCAGTTGGGATTTGTAGGCATTGGGCACCCTCATTGACTATTACCGGAGGCGGTTCAGGGGCCAAAACCGGTTCAGAGTTTGTCCCATAAGGGGTCTCTCCTCGCTCCTTGCGGGAGAGGGGTTGGGTGGAAGTGTCCGTATACTCGCTGTTTACCCCTCACCCCCCCTTGCCGGAAGGGGCGAAGGGCTTCTGGGACAGACTCTCAGTTTCCACTACTCCCATGTTCTCAGTGTTGCCGGCTCTGTCAAGTAAAAAGCGCATTAGCCCGGGTTCATGCCGGAGCAGAACGAGCCTATCCGCCGCCTGCTAAGCGATCGGACAGGTTTTTGGGTTGGGTTTCCTCGGTTTCTGGTGTTTTCCGGCCTGTTGTCGGGTTGTCAGGTGGGTCGGCGCGATTGGTCTGGCGCGGCCGCCGGGGAAACGCCACGGCTCTTTGCTGGCACAACCCGACAACCCGACAACCCGACAAACCCCAGCGCGTAGGCCGTAAACCATTGTTTTGATTGGGGTTATTTCGACACTGGACTGTCGGGTAACCCACCCGACAGTCACCCGACAACCCGACACGGAGCAGGAAGGCTTGTCGGGTGTGTCGGGTCGTTGTCGGGTAAGCTACCCGACACGGCTGAGCGACGGTACTACAAGCAAGCAAAGGATTTGCGAATTCCAGATCCAGCTTGTCGGGTTGTCGGGTAAGTCGGGCGGGGAGAACGCTGTCGGTAGCACGGCCCCCAATTCCTGCCTCAGCATCATTTCCTGCCGTAGCAGCAGACCGCCGGTCTACAGCCTGCTAAATCCTCATCCTTCCCCTGGCATCATTGGGTGACAGGGCGACTAACCAGAGAAGACCCGTCTTCCAGCGACGCCGCGCACCAGGCGATGCTGGCGATGCGTGGTTGCCTCTCTGGCCGGGCTCACCCTGATCGTCTGTCCGAGCATGCCTTCGCACGGTGCGAGGGCGGTTGTGTTCCAGCACACGACCGTCCTCGCCGCCGAGGACGGTCCCTCCGGAGGTCCTCGGTATGCGCGACTCCAGGCCCGAATTCCCGGCCATGACTCCCCAGGCCGCGTCCGACCCGCTGCACGGCACTTTCCTCACCATGCTGCCGCGCATCGAACGGCACGCCCGCGTCTACTTCCGCAACGTGAAAGACTCGAACCGTAAGGCCGACTACATCCAGGAAACCATCGCGCTCTCCTGGAAGTGGCTGCGCCGGCTTCACGCCCGTGGCAAGGACGCCACCCAGTTCGTCTCGACCCTGGCTACCTTCGCCGCCCGCGCCGTCCGCAGCGGTCGTCGCCTGTGCGGCCAGGAGAAGGCCAAGGACGTGCTGTCGCCGCGCGCCCAGCAGCGGCATGGCTTCGCGGTCGGCAAGCTGCCGGACTTCGCCACGCTCAACGGCAATCCGCTTGAAGAGGCGTTGCAGGACAACACCAGGACGCCGCCGCCCGAGGCCGCCGCCTTCCGCATCGACTTCCCCGCCTGGCGGCGGACGCACACGCGGCGCAACCGCCGTATCATTGACCGCATGGCCCAGGGCGAGCGCACTCAGGTGCTGGCCCGGCAGTTCGACCTGTCGCCGGCCCGCGTCTCCCAGCTGCGGCGGCACTTCCACGACGACTGGAACATCTTCTGCGCCGACTGCGCCGAGTTGCCAACCGCCGTCGCGACCGCTTGATCCCGACTTCACGCCAGGCCCATTCCACTTCCTGTTCGCTTCGCGGAGGTTTTTACGATGACGATTGATCCGCCGCCCTGGCTGCGCCCTATGCGCCAGGCGGTTCGCAGCGCCTTGCTGCACTTGCATTCTTCCCTGGCGCGCCTCGCCCGGCGCGTCCGCGAAACCGTGGTCGAGGCCGTGGCTCAGGCTGCCGCCGAGGTCGTGCGCCAGACGACGGGCCAGTGGCTGCCGCCGACCGAGGAGTTCCTCGACCGTGCGCCGCGCCACCCGCACGGCCCGCAGCAGTTCTGGGACGAACCATACCCGGACGAATCGGCCTTCGCGCCCGACCGGCCCGCGTACTCCGACTGGGAGGACGACGAGCCCGCAGTCGAGCCGGAACCCACGCCGCCTGCGCCGTCTCGGCTACCCGCCGCACTCGCCAACGGCTGTCGCGTGGCCGCCTGGCTGCTCGACCGCGGTAGTCCGCGCGGCATCTTGCGGGCCCTCGGCGCCGCCGTCCTGACCACCGTGGCCGCCCTGAGCGGCGGTCCCGCCGTCGCCGCTGGCGTCGGTTTGGTCGGCTCGCTGGCGACCTGGCTGTCGCTGCACATCTGATCGCTCGCCTCGCGCTCCCTTGACATCCTGCGCAGCTACCCCTTGCCCGTCGCGCCCAGCCCCAGGTTTTACCGTGGGTCCGCGCTGAGTCGGTGAAGGAATCGCATCGCCGCGCCATTCATCCCCGAATTCCAGGAGACTCCCCATGAACGCCACCATGAATCGCAATGGCCAGCAGCGCAAGAGCCTGGCCGGTCAGCTCGATCGCCTCGACGCCCTGCTCGACGGCCTGGCCGACGGTCTCAACGAAGCCGTGGCCTCCGCCGTGCAGCACGCTGTAACCCTGGCGGTCCAGGAAGCCGTCCGCGCCGTGCTCACGGAAGTCCTCCAGGACCACCGCCTGCTGGCAAAGTTACACGTGGAGCAATCGGTGCCCACTCCGCCCGAGCCGCGTACCTCGACCTGCAAGCGCTGGTTCTCGGCCGGCGCGCAGGTCATCGGCCGAGTTTTCCACGGCTGCCGGCGCGCCATCGCCGATGCCGTCCACGCTGCCGCGCACGCGGTCTCCCAAGTTGTCGAGGGGACCGTGCGGCAAGCGCGGCACGCGGGGACGGCTTCCCAGCAGCGTGCGACGCGCCTGCTGACGGGCGGTTACCAGCTGGTCCGCCTGGCGCGCTTGTTTCCCGGCCCGTTGGCGACCGGCGTAGCCGTGGCCGTGGTCAGCGGCTGTGTGGTCTATTACGCCAGCCCGTGGTGCGGTCTGGTGCTGGGCAGTCTCGGCGGCGGCGTGCTCTCGGGCCTGCTGCACTTGACCGTGCGGCTGCGCTCCTGGCTGCCGTTACTGCTGGCCGACTGAGTCACTTTCCAGCTTCGGCTAATTCCCGGGAATTGGGCCGAGCACGACTTGGCCTCATTCCCGGGAATTACAGGTGCTGGTTGCACCTGCTATCCAGCGGCTAATTCCCGGGAATTAGCCACTCGTCCCGCTTGCCGCCACTCACCAGAAGGAGGAACCCGATGTCACATATCGTCACCGTGCAAACGCAGCTCCGCGATCCCCTCGCCGTGGCCGCTGCGTGTGCCCGCCTGCAACTGCCCGCGCCGGTCGAGGGCACCGCGCAGCTCTACAGCGGCCAGGCTGCTGGCTTGCTGGTCCAGCTGCCCGACTGGAAATACCCGCTGGTCATCGACTGCGCCCAGGGTGAGCTGCGCTTCGATGACTATGGCGGCCAGTGGGGCGACCGCCGCAGTCTCGACCACTTCCTGCAAACGTACGCCATCGAAAAAGTCCGGATCGAAGGTCGCCAGCGGGGCTACCAGGTCACCGAGCAGGCGTTGGCGGACGGCTCGGTCAAGCTGCAACTCCAGGAGCACGTATGACCGCACCACGTCGCCGCCTTGTCCGCCCGACCGCCAGTAGGCCGGAACCGGACCTGCAACGTCAACGCCAGCTTCAGCGTCTGCGCGCCCGCCTGGAACGCGAGCGTGCGGCGCTGGCCCGCTGGCAGCAGCGCCTACGCCGGGCCTTCAACACGGTGGAGAAGCTTCATCGTAGTCTGGCCTCCCTCGAACGCAGGATCGCCCGCATCCGGGAGTGAACATGACCAAACGCACCGTCACCATCGCCAGCGCCTGCATGCCCCGACAGGGCACACCCACCTTCGTACTGCAAGACCTCCAGGTCACCACGGAGGAGTACGAGAACGGCCTGCACTACGCGCTTGCCGAGGACTGGCTGACCGACGCCGGGTACGACGAGCCCTTCGTCCACTTCGCCGACGAAGAAATGCCGGCGTTCCTGCTCGACGCCCTCAAGCAACAGGTCGCCCAGGCGTTGTCCCTGCCCGATCCGATCACCGAACCGCCGGAAGGAGCTTGAATGGCCCGCATCATCGAAGTCATCGTCGCGCCCAGCGGCGAGACCACCGTGCAAACGCACGGCTACACCGGCAGCGACTGCTTGCAGGCCAGCCGTTTCCTGGAGCAAGCGCTCGGCGTGGTCGTCCAGGAGCAGAAGTCGGCCGAATTCTACGCCAGCGCGGAGATCCCACAGTCCCTCAACCAGTAAGCGTCGCTCCATGCCACAGGAGCCTCGGGCAAATTTGCCCGAGGCTCTGCTTGTTCCACCTACCCGGAGAACTACATGACCTTGGCCCAACAGTTACTCGATTACGTCCACGCTGCTTGCTCCGGCCTCTGGCTGCGCACCAGCGAGCCCGATGAGGCCGAACGTGATATCCTCCAGGTCGCTCGCCAGCAGCAATGGCAGGTGGCCACCTGGGACATCGCCCAGGGCTTACGCCTGCCCCTGGCACCTACCGCGGCACGGCCCGATCCCGCTGCCGGCGACCCACTGGCGGCCCTGCGCGCTCTGCACGCCTTGGCCGATCCGCAAGGCACCACGCTCTTGCTGTTGCACCAGTTTCACTTCTTCCTGAAGAACCCCGAAGTCATCCAGGCCACGATCAATCGCCTGCTGGCCGGCAAGCAGCAGCGGACCTTCCTGGTCGTACTCTCACCGCTGGTGGCGCTGCCGGTGGAACTGGAAAAGCTCTTCGTGCTGCTGGAGCACGCGCTGCCCGACCGCG
>JAEUIF010000096.1 GCA_016795185.1 Planctomycetia bacterium
CTGTGGCGCCATTGCCGCACGACGCGCCGCCAGAAACGCTCTTTGGCGCCATCGCGCTGTTGGGGAGTGGACATGGTAGTTACCTCCTTTGCGGAGGATTACACCATGACCGTCAAGAACGCCCTTGGCCGGACGGAGACCGGACGACATCCCCGACGTAGTCGTCCGGCACGCCCGCCTGGAAGAGGTCGGACATCGAGTTGACGAAGACGCGCCGGGACTTCGACCAGGTCAGCGGCTCCGCGAGCTTGTGGGCCACCAGCCGCAGGTCGAAGCCCTGCTCGTAGGGATGCCTGGGGACGTCGCGGAACCGCTCCGCGAACCGCGCCGCGTAGCAGTTCGTGCAACCGGGGCTGATCTTGGTGCAGCCGCGCGAGCTGAGCGCTGAGCATCTGCCCATTGCGCGGCCAGCCGTTGGCTTGCGTGGCGGCGTTCCCGGCGAGCCAAGCCAGCTGGGTCAACAGGTCCGTGGCGGTCCCGGCCCATGTCCTTTGGGAAGCCAATAGCCTTTGCAAGGCAGCCGCCACCGGCATCGCTTCGAGGACTGACGCCGTGGCCTCGTTACGGTTGGCTCGATATGCGTCGCTGAAGGTATTGGCCGCCCAGCCGAGGGTGGTTTGCGCCGCCGCCACCCAGGTCTCGAAGTCCGCCATGCGGCCGAGTTCCGGAAGACATACCGTCCCCCAGTTCCGCGTGGCGCCGACGACAGCGTCGAGCAAGGCGCCGAGGATACTCGGCTGGGCCGCCTGAAATCGTCGCCAGTATGTAGACTCCGTCAAGCGCTGCTGCGGCGAGATCGGTCGCAAGCGAATAATGACGGTTCGGTCCAGCAGGTCCGCGCGCGTGATGACATCGTCGATACCGTTGAGAAGGATCGGCCGCATGGCGTTCAGGCGGATTTGATCGGTGTCGCTGCACGTGCCGGAGATTCTCCGAAAGCAGCAGAACGCTTGAAATGCCCGCTGAGGGATATTGGAGGGACAGAACCATCCTGTCGTCGTAAGTGAGTGAAGGCGGAGGGGCTCGAACCCTCGACCTACGGATTAAAAGTAATCAAGTTGTGCATCATACCATCGCTTGGTTTTCAGGCATTTCTGTTCCTTTTTCCCTTCAGAGAAACAACTTGGGATCTGTTTAGCTTGAGCCACTTGAAGATACTTGAACCTACCATTTGAGTTGATTCAGGTACATTTTTGTGAATTCACAAAACGCATCGCGCTCCCTTGTCGCAAAAACCAAGTGTCCTTGCAGGAAAAACTGAGGCGTAGGCGTCTCGTCTGTTGCCTGCCGCTCAGGTAGCCGCCGCTGAGTGACCGAGGCTCTCCGAGCACAATTCCCGCACCACTCGTCCTCGCCTGCCAGTGCGCCAGTTAGGCTGCCGCAGCCGTGGGAAAACACAACGGCCGCACCTCCGGGTCGCTTGCGTCGACGGACCAGCAGCAACTCCGGATGTGGATCAGTTAGGTAGTTGCCGTGCTCGCTCGCAACCATCCAGCCCGCCCCACGACGCGCGAGCCGAAGTCCACGCAGGGACTACGGCAGGCCGACATGCTCGCGGCTGGGTGTTCATTGGCAAGACCGCGAGGTCTAATTCCCGGGAATTAGCTACGCGGTGGCTTCCGATTGACCCGCCGTTTGCCGGGCCTAACCGTCCGCATGCCTATTTGCTCTCGTAGACCTTCACCTCCGTGGTCGGTGTGCCCACGTTGTCGACCGCCTCTTGGGACGTCACGCCCGCCGGGGCGTCACCCTTCCCGCCGCAGCCGGAAGCTAGCACGCCACCGATGGTCAAGCAGAGGGCCGCCACGGCGCACGGGCCACGCACCGGCGCGGCAGGATACTGGGAACGCCGCTGACGGTCAAGCAGACGGCCGCCGCGGCGCCGCGTACCGTGCCGCGTTGGGTCGCAGTCATGGGCTACTCTTTCTCCGAAAAAGCCACGACGACGTGGGCCACGCCGCGCTGGTCAGCGAGACGGTCGCTCAACCCCGGTCGGCACCGTCGAAAGCTATTCGTCGGCCGATATGGGAATACCCATATCGGAGCACAAGCGCCCATCGACGGCGGGGTCCCTGCAAGATTGCAGGGACCCCGCCCAATGCCTGTCGGCGTCATGGAAAGTCACACACAATGGCCAACTCCCTCAAATTGACGGAGTTGGAGTGCTCAACGCCTATCGGCGTCATCGAAAGCGGCACGCTGCGCAGCACGCCCACCACTTCGGGCCCGCTTGCCGATGTCCACTTCCAGGGCGCCGTACACGTTCTCGTGTTGCTGCAAAGCCATGTGCAGGGCACCCAGCAGCCGCTTGGCCGTGTAGAAGTTTAGGACTAGCCGGTGCGTCAGCTGGATGGCCCAGCGAACCTGTAGATGTCACATCACCTCAGCGCGCTTCCTCGGGCTGGCGCACGCCAGAACTGGGAATTTGTCGCGTCCGGAGTAGCAGCACTAGGCCGAACGCGGCCAGCACCCCACCCAGCACGAAAAGGCTCCATGCTCGCTGAAAGTCGAGGAGGCTGAGGCAACCGGTAAAGGCCCCCATTCCCAGGAGAAAAACGGCCAGTGCGTACAGCAGGAAGCGGTTAAAGCGGAGCCAGGCCAGGGAGGTTGCAACCAGCCGCACCTGCGCTTCTCTGAGCATCACGACGTCGCGCGCGTCGTCCTCGCAATAGCCCTTGCAAGCCAGTATCTTGCCGTCCGCGAAACAGTCCTGACAAAGCCCTTTGCCGCAGGCTCCGCACACTCCCAATGCGCTCCGATCCTGGTGGCGAAAGCAATTCACAGGCGACTCCAACAATCAGATCTGTTCGTCGGTCAAAGCTGAGGACGACGGCTGTGGGCGGCGGCGTCACGTCGGCCAACGGCGGGAACTGGCCGGCGATCAGGTTGCCGTGTCGGATTCGAGCCGCGTCCTCCTTTTGGTTCAACTCTCATGTTTATGGAATGCTGAAAGAGTCAATCTTCCACTGGCCATTCTCATAAACTAGTGTCAATGAAAAAGTGACTGACTTACCGGATGTGTTGAGGACACCTTTGACATTTGCAGTCGACCTGCCGGTATTCTTTCGGATAAACACTTGTGTGTAAGATCGGGATCTTGATTCTTGCAATTGCGGAAAACCGCGAATCACGGATCGAAACTGGTCGTTCGTGATGTTGCCCTGGTATTGCATAGACGTGCATTGATAAGCAGCCTGCAAATCCTCATGAAGAATGCAATCCAAAAACTTGTCACTGGAGGCTTGGACTTCAGTGACGCTGGATGCCACTCCGCGAAACCCGCCAATCAACAGAACCAATCCGCCACAAAAACAGGTCAGGAAAAGCAAACCGGCCAAACCACCCCCGAGCAGCCAGAGGATCACTCGGGCATGGCTTTTTGAACCGCTGCTGTACATCTCATCACCCAACTTGCCGATACGTTCCAAGCCAACCATCGCAACGTCGCGCTATCCCAGTGCGGGGAACATCCGATGGACAGTCTCGACGATCTGTTCAGCCTCCGTGCGCGCAAGCCCAATACCGAAGTGATAAGTGAAGTCGTCGCCATTGACGGCTAACATCTCGTAGTGAAATCCAAAAGGATGCCAATACCATCCTTTCTGATCCACGTTCGTCGGAATCCACCCTGCATGGACTCGAAACAACGAAGCCCTGGCCAGCGGGATCGTCGCCTGGTTGATCATGCAGCCAAAAATTACATAGGAAAACGTAATATCAACAGCCGAGATTCGGACGGTTTCGATGGCAAATAGAAACAAGATGCTGACACAAGCAAATATGCCTAAGCCAGCAAGCCAGCCCGTAGCAAAGCATAAGGAACCAATTAACGTGTCGACCTTGCTTTCGCCGAACAGTTCTGACACAAAGAACAAGATCGAGACTCCGCTAATCAATAAGCAGAAAGCCGAACCAAGCAGAGGAAAAACGACTGTCCGGCGAGACGATCTGAAGCTCAGCATTAACTGCTGATCGGTCGTCTCAATTTTGATCATTTCTCACCGACTACTTTCCCGGCTTTAGAAGGTAAGCCACGTTTCGGTTCGCTGTAATAGCCAAGTTGCTTCAGGACCGGATGTTCCAAATGTCAGGCCAAAGCCGCCTCCATGTATGTTCTTCGGGTTGATCCAAGGAGAGAAGTACTCAAGATACCCTCCAATTCCTCGTTTCGTCACATAGGACAAATCAATATTGTGGCTGTCACCTTGCCAGTCACCAGGGTCGGCGGCGTTTACCGCACCCACAAAGCCAACATTCAGATTGAATCCCCAGCCTCCGCCAGAGAAATCGCTTTGTGGATTGTAGTCCGGTCCAACGCCGTAGGTCACGAACTGCCCGACCGTGTCACTTTGTTTGAAATAAACCTGCTGAATGCCACCCTCAAATGCGATATTTGCGTGCTGGAACAGGAAGCCGTATACAGGGGCAAGATACTTTGCTAGATAACCACAGGCTGGAATTCCAACTTGCGGGGCGAAACGGTCGATAACTCCGTCGGCCTGCGTAACAAACCATTGGGTGGGCCTTCCTAATAGAGACTTGAATGGCCGAAGTGGAATCGACACCTGCACGTTTATGTTGATGCCAATTGCGTCAAGATAGTTGATTCCTGGAATGGAAATAATCTGTTGATATGCGTATTTGACAATGGGCATTTTAATGTTGCGTTCAAACCAATCGACACCTCTTAAGGCAGGGCCGACAACAGGATTGCCGAGTGCCGACGCTGCGTTCGGCGCAATTTTTCCTCTGGCCCACGGAACAAAGTTACCACCCGTGTTGGCAGGAGTTGTAGGGTTTACGCGAGTAGTAAGTGCGGAAATTATGGTGCGAGCTGTAATTCCGACGTAAGCGATGCCCGGAGACAGGCCAAATGGATCTACGGCAGAAATAGGAGCGCTTACAACATAGGAATACAGGTTATTGAACGAATCAGGACCGTTTGGATCGCGTGAAAGAAACCTGTTGTGGACGGTGCTAAAGTAACGAAAGCGAAAATAATGCAATTCGGATTCGGCATCAAACCGCCGCCCGGTGAACACAAACGGATTGGCCAGGCCACTCGCCCCGTCCACCACCAGCACGTCATCGCCGCCGAAGTTGACGACGCCGTTGGCGCCCGGCAAGTAGACCGTGTGCTGTCCATACGCCTCGTACAAATACCCTTCCTTGATGGCGGCGACGTTGTCCGTCAGGGCGAACACCGAGAACAGGGAGTTCTGGTGGTAGAACAGGCGCTGGTCGCCCGCCCCAGTGGCCGTGCTGCCCCCGCCGAGATTCCGGTCCATGACCACCGGTTCGTCGATGTAGTTGCCATAGACGTACTGCTGCGTCAGGGCGTCGCTGCCGTTGCGCTCTTCGATCTCGCGCCAGCCGTCCAGGTAGAAGTCGGTTGTGCCGTTGAGCGAACCAGAGTTCGTCACGACCTTGCGAATCCGTCGCCCAGCCGAATCGTACAGGTAGGCCCCAACCGTCAGGCCGTCCGCCTTGCGGATGACACTGACCAGCCGGTTCGCGAAGTCCCAGGCGTAAGTGAACTCGCCGTCGTCCACCAGGTTGCCGTTGTCGTCGTAGAGCAGCGGCGCGCCGTTGCGTTGGGTCAACTCGTTGAAGCTGGAGTGTTGCCGCGTCTCGGCGTCGATCTGCTCGGGGTTGCCCAGGCCGTCCAGGGCCCAGTCGCCTTGCAGCGGAGCAATGCCGCCCACTCCACGGGCGAAGCTGACTAGCCGATACGTCGAGTCATAAGCATACGTTTCGCTGTTCGGGACGTCGTGCAGCTTGCCTTCGGTGAGCTTGTTGCTCATCCGGTCATACGTGTGCGTGAAGCCGACGATGAGAGAGTTGTCGGCACGCACATGCCGCAGTTGCACCGGGCGGCGCAGGCCGTCGTAGCCGACATCCTGCGTGCCCGAATTGTCAAGGAACGTTTCGCGCGTGCCATTCTGGTGGCGGCGCTCCAGCACTCTGCCGGTGCCGATGTAATTGTACGTCACCAGGGCCGTGGACGCACCACTATCCTTGACGGTCTTGATGCGGTCGAGTTTATCGAAGGTGAACTGAACTGCGCGACCGTTGGGATACACGAGTTGTGTTCGCAGATCCTCAGCGCGCCAGGCGGAGTCGATGGCCTTGGTGGACAGGCTGCCGATCTTCTGGCGTTCCTCGATCACCCGGTTCAGGCTGTCGTAGCTGAACTGGATCGTCGAATCATCGGCGGTGGTCGTCGGATTGCCGTTATCCGTGCCCTGCGTCAGTCGCGACAGGCCGTCGTACTGGAAGTTCTGCTTCGTCGTGCCGACCACGATGGTCGGGTTGGTCACGTTCGCCGGGTCGCTGACCGGATTCGGCGCGAAGAGGCTGTCGCCGACGTGCGAATCGGCCTGAGCGGCGCGGAAGACTCGCACGGCGATGGCTCGGTTGACGGCGTCGAACTTGGTGAAGACCTCGCTGTCGTTCTCGTCCTCGCGGAACACGACGTTGCTGTCGGGGTCGAAGCCGACGACGATGGTCGTGGGCGGCGGCGTCACGTCCGCCAACGGCGGGAACTGGCTGGCGACGAGGTCGATGCGGGCTTCGGTTTGGGCCAACTGGGTATCGATGAGCGCCGCCGCGATGAAGGCCGGGTTGTTGAGCGTAGTCCGCGTCGGCGTGACGATTTGCCGGCTGCCCAGGATGGTCGTCTTGTTCAGCGTGGTGTTGACGGTAGCGCCTTTGGTCTCGGCCACGGTGCGATTCTGGTTGTCGTGCAGGTAGACCGTCACGTTGCCGTTGTCGTCGAGCAGGGCCGCTTGCAGGGAGTTCTGGTCCCAGACAAAGCCGGTGCGGATGATGCCGTCGCCGCCGCCCTGGGTGACATCGGGCGTCGGCGTCGTGGTCTTCACTCCCTCCAGTGTCGCGCCGATGTGGATTCCGTCACCCTGGCCGCTCGCCGTCAAGATGACTTCCTGTTCAAGCAAGCGATTCAGGCCGTCGTAATCGAACAGCGTGACGTTGCCGAACAGGTTGGTCGTGTTGACCGTCAAGGCGCCGCCCGCGAAAGCTCGACGCGCCATCGCCGGGCCGGCGGGACCGGAAGCGTCGGCCATCGCCACGAGATTGCCCCGCGAATCGTAGCGGTAGTCGAAGGTGTGGCCGAGATTGTTGACCGTGGTTTGCACCCGGTCCAGGCTGTCGTGGAAGCTGGTGGTCACGAAGATTTCGTTGGCCACCCCGGCGAGCTGGGCCACGTCGGTCTCGCGCGTCTCGATGACGTTGCCGTTGTCGTCGTAAGCGATCTCGACCGTGTTGCCCTCGGCGTCCAGCGTCTTGATGACGCGATTCGCTCCGTCGTGGAAGATGCGGCTGACGTCGCCGTCGTCCTCCACGGTGAACGTGGTCCGCGAGTTCTTGTCGAACTCGGCGCGCGTCGTCACCCGGCCATGAATAAACAGCACTTCATACGTGGAGGTGGCATCCGGCGTCACGGTCCAGGCGCTGTCGAGCGTCAGCGTGTTACCGTTGTTCGAGGCGATGCGCCGCACCTGGCCCGCGCCCGTGCCGCTGACGATGCGGACGATGCGGTTCTTGAAGGCGTTGCTCCCCCACGCCTTGCTGGTGTCGCGCAGCGTGGTGGCGCTGTTGCCGCCCGTGGAGGTGCCGCTGGTCAAGACGTTGGTGATGCCGGGAATCGCCTGGTAGTCGTCGGGCGTCAGGTCGAGCTTGCCGATGTCCAATGCGCCGTCATCGACGTTGGCGGCGCGGGTGGTGTTCGTGGGATTGACGAACAACACCTGGTCGACTTGATAATTCCGGTGCAGTTCGTCGAAGCTGAACTCCGTGGCCGCCAGCAGGTTGGTGGTGACGAGGTTGGCCGTCTGCACCACGCCCAGGCTGGAGACCGGCCCGCCCAAAGCATCCGGCCCGTCGTTGGTCAGGCTGGCACCACCGTTGGGGCCGAAGCTCAGGGTGCGGACCACGTTGCCGGCCGGGTCGTGCTGGAAGACTTGCTGATTGCGGACACTGTCGATGACGCTGACCAGTTCGTCGAAGCCGTTGAAGCGGTAGCGGGTGCGGTCGCCGGCACCGCCCCGGTCGGAGTTGTTGGCGGTCGCACCGTCGGTGTCCTCGGCGTCCACGCTCTCGATCAGGTTGCGGTTGCCGTCGTAATGGAACGTCACGGTGGAAGCAATGCCGCCGCGCACGTTGTAGTTGGTCGGGTCGGCCAGGGCGAGCAGCGCCAGGGCCGGTGCCGTCAGCGCGCCCACGGTGGTCTGGAACACCAGGTCGCGCTCGTCATAGACCGAGGCGACGGCGTTGCCGGCGGGCTGGATGGTCAGCGCCAGCAGGTCGTTGCGGTCGTAACGCAGCTTGGTGCTCAGGAACTCCGGGTTGGCCCCGTTGCGGACTTCCTCCTTGATCTCGATGGGCTTATCGAGGATGTCGTAAAGAATCTGTTTGTCCACAAAGGCCAGGCCGCCCAACGGGTCGTGATCTTCGCCCGGCAAGTCGCCGTCGACGTTGGACGTGTTGCCCCGGTCCTCGACCTGGTGCAACACGAGGTTGTTGTTGAAGTCGTAGCAGAACCGTTCGAGGTAGGCGAAGTCCGTCAACGGCAGCGGCTCGTTCGGGTCGGCGCCGTAGAGGCCGTGGGCGGCGGCGTGGACGATCTGCACGACTTGGTTCAGCTGGTTGTAGACGAAGTCGGTCGCGATGCCCCGGCCGTCGATGACGCGCGTGGCGTTGCCCACCTGGTCATACAGGAACGTCGTGCGGATACCGACCGGCGTCGGGTTGGTGCCCGAATTGCGCAGCGGGTCGCTGACGGTATCCTGCACCGTCTGCTTCAGGTAGCCGCCGGTGACCGCGTTGCCCGTGGGGTTGTCGATCACGCCGTCGCCGTTGGGGTCCCGCTCGCTGTAATACTCCAGCGTGCTGACGTTGCTCTCGGCATCACGGGTTTGCGTGAGCTGCCCGAACTGATTGAAGGCGAACAGGCTGATGATTTCCTGCTGCGTGTCTCCCTCGACCGCTGCCTGGTTCGAGCCGGGCAGCAGCGTGACCGTGGGCTGCTGAATGCGGATGACGTTGCCATTGATCTGGTTCGTCACGCCGTCGCCGTTGACGTCGCCCAGGCCCATGGCGATGCCGGCGGCGCTGAGCAGGTTCTGCACTTCCAGGGCGGTCAGGCCCAGCTTGGCCCCCAGTCCGGCGAAGTCGGTGCCTTCCTGGTAGTCAAAGGTGTAGACGGTCGTGTAGCGCGCGGCGGACTGGACGCCGCCGTTCTGCGGCACGTAACTCGGGTCATTGCCGCGCGGCTCGGTGAACGTCTTCAGGCCGTTGAAGAGCGGCTCGAACGTCGAGCTGGTGGTGCGGAAGTTCTGGTCGGCGCCCCGGTCGGCGTCGGGCAGCATGGTCACGGTCAAGATGTTGCCCTGCTGGCGGCGGTCGGCATTGCCGCTGTCGTAGACGTAATTGACGACGTTGCCTTCGTGCTTGATCTCCTGAATCAGCTGGTAGTCCTTGTTCCAGGTGAAGAACGACACGAACGAAGCGGGATCGCTCGCCCGGATATTGCGGTTGGTGACTTCCTCGTAGCGGACGATGTTGCCGTTGCGGTTGTGGTCGTAGACGGTCAGGTTGCCGTTGCGGTCCGTCACCGTGGTCCGCGAGGCCACCGTGGTGAAGTCGCCCGGCGGCGGGCTGGCCAGGATTTGATAGGCATAGCTGATGGTGCCGCCGGCGGCCACGCCATTTGCGTTCGTGCCGCCGAGCGCCTGCGTCGTCACGAAGTCGTAGCTGTCCGAGCCGAAGGTGGTGTTGTAGGTGAACACCACGCGCGGCGGGCCGCCCACGGCCACTTCGTTGGGCGCGGTCACGGTCAGCAGGTTGTGGTTGAGCCGCTCGTCCACGAAGCCCGAAGAGTACGTGTACTGCTCGGTCTTGCCCGCCGGGAAGTCGCAGCCATTGGGCGTGCCGGTGACGATCGGCGAACGCACGGCGGTCAGGTCGCCCACGGCGTTGTAGCTGAAGACGACGGTGCGGTTGAAGAAGTCCGTGACCGAGGCCAGCCGGCCGGCGCTGTTGAACGTGTAGGTGATGGTCCGACCCAGCGTGTCCTTGACGCGCGCGAGCTGATCGAGATTGTTGTACTCGTAGGTCAGGGCGTTGCCGTTGCGGTCGGTCTTGCTCGTGATCCGAGCCACGCCGAAGGGATTGGCCGGCGCGTAGTCCCACTGCATGCCGTCGTTGTTCAGCTCGGTGAAGCGGCCATCGGGGTTCTTGGTCAGCTCGGTGAAGAAGCCGTTGGGCGATGTGTACGAGCCGTCGGGGTTCTTGGTGTAGACGTCGGCCCGATTGAGGCCGTCCATGCGGACCACGTCGCCCACTTGCCCGTTCGGGAACGAGAGCTTGATCTCGTCGAGGTTGAAGGGGTTCACTTCCCGCAGCCGGCGGTTGTCCGCGAAGTCCCAGTTCTGGCCCAGCGGCCCGTCGAATTGCACGCCGCTGCGGTAGACGCGCGTGAACTCCCAGTCGAGGCCCCGGCCAGGAATACTCAAGTCCGTGCGGACTTGCGTGGACTCGCCGTCGTTCAGATAGACCTGGTGGTAGCCGGTGTCCTGCGGGTCGCCGAGCACGCCGGGCGGCATCGGCTTGCAGCCGCAGTCGAGGGCGGGCTCCTTGTTGGTGACGATCTCCGGCTTGGGCGTGACGTTGCCCAGCACCTTGATCTCCAGCCGGCTGTTTTCTTGCGACGAGCTGAATGGCCCGGCCAGGCGAATCCGACCGGTGAACGAGAAGCCGTCGGCGAAGTTCATGCCCGCCGGGATGGCGAACATATAGAAGCGGAAGTTGTCCTTGCCGAGGAAGTCGCCCAGGTCCTGGCCTTCGACGTTGAGGTCGAGGAAGTCATTCTGGGCGCCGGCGTCGCGGTCGGCGACAATGATCTCGAAGGCCGAGGCGGTGCCCAGCAGGCCGGTCAGGTTGTAGGTCAGCGTGGTCGGGTCGCCGGGGGTGTCTACCGGCGTCAGGGTCGTCTTGAGCTTCGGCGCGAGCGGGTTGGCGTCGTACTCGAAGGTGAAGTCGTACTCGCCCGGGTCGGCCGGGTTGGTGTACCAGCCGTACTGCTGGGCCACGCGGTTGGCGGGGTTGCCCGTGTCGCCCGGCCCAAGGTAAATCTCGTCGCCCGGCGTGTTGGCGAACGAACGATAGCGCACCGAGGCCAGCACCACGGGTTCGGCGTTGTCGACCTGCACCGTCAGCGGCGCCACCGCGATGCCATTGTAGTGGGGATCGGCGCTGCTGACCGTATGCCGGATGACGCCGGAGTGGTGGCCTTCCTCGACGGTGTCGTCCACGGCGATGACGGTCACGGTCTGGGGTTGGTTCCAGTTCGTGGCGTCGAAGACCAGGTGCGTCCGGTCGGTGGTCACCTGGTCGTCGGGCGTCAGGGTGACGGTGACCGGCGCCGTGGGCCGGCTGTTGAGCACCACGGTGTAGGTGTCGATGGTGCCGCCTTCGACCGTATAGGTCGAGCCGTCGGTCTCGACGATGGTGACGCCGGGCGGGGCCGCCGCCGGAGTGCCGGCGGTCGTCGGTGGAAGCGTGCTGGGCCGCACACTGGCAGCGTTCAACAACTCGTCGGGGCCGTCAGCCGGTCTCGAGACGTTGGTTGCATGCGCCGCATTCCCCGGGTTGGACAGGGAACTATCTGAAGCGCTCATGCCGCGCGGCGTGGCCGTCGTGCTGTTGGCCGCCAGGCTGTCGGGCAGGTAAGAACCCCGGTGGCCCGCCATGCCGCCCGCACCAGACTGGGTGTCCGAACTCCCATCAGCCAGCGACGCGGATGAGCCGAGGGCCAACGCCAGCCCCGGTGCGAACAGGTCGGCCGCAGCGGAACCGCCGCCGGTCTCGGGGGTAGTCCCGGCCGCCGCGAGCGCGCCAGCACTGGACGCAGCCTCCGCGCCTTCTTGGGCAAAATGCTCATCGAGGTCCGTAAACAACGACTGGTCGAACGGCGAGTGGCCCCAGCTCACCTCGACGGGCGCGGCGGTCCACGCGGCGGGTTCCGTGGGGCCAACCTGCGCCAACGCCACGCTGCCGCCGCCGGCGCCTGCGTTCTCCGCCGTGCCGTGGGGAACTTCCAAACGTTCCGACTGCACGCGCATCAGCGCCGTGGCCGCCAGCGCCACGGTCGCGGCACCCGCCACGGCCGAGCCTACGGGACTGCCGCCCATCGGCGTGCCCGACAACCGTTCTTCGAGCTGGTGGAGGGTGGGTCGCCAGGTTCGAGTCTGCGGTTTCCGTGGCGCGGGTTCGTTGCGAATCGGTGGGCGCTTGTGGGTGGTAACACCGCTCAGCAAATCACGAACGCGCTTCAGCCACGACTGGAAGGAAAAGGCGAGGTGCATGGGCCATCACCATGGGCAGCGGCATCCTAGGGCTCGATCCTGCGGCCCAAGGCGCCGGGGCAAAGTCGGCAGCGTCCGTTACTGCCGGGGTCGTTCACAACAGGGCACGACGCCATCCGTGGCCGAAAGGTCTGCCAGGCGTTCCCTGCCTGGCGGAGAGGGTTGCGGCCGCACCTGAAAAGTGCGACTGGCAGCGCAAAACGAGAGGGATGGTAGGGTGTGGTGGTCCCGGTTGTCAAGCGCATTCTGTATGCACTTATTGATTTCTTCCATTCTTTAAGGCAGGTCGTCCAGGACGGACACCGCCTTGATTCCCCGATTCTGGCCGGGCAGGCCTGCTGGTTTCCAGGTGAGTAGTCCAGGCGTCGCGGGCACTCGCGGTGCTCAAATCGGGCCGGACTCGCGACATGATTAGCAAAGCCGGGTAGCTGCCACCTGGCGTTCGTCACCGCACGCACTGCCCATCAACCGGGCCAGTCGTGCGGCACGTTCGTCTGCGCCTTCGCTTCCGCCCTCGGGATGGTCCCAGGGGCGATTCGGTTCACCGGATCGTCTCCCTGGGCGGAGGCGGTCCCTGTTCAGAAGCGTCTCCCATGAGCCAAGTTCCATCGATCATTGAGTTGCAGAATCGCTTCTTGGTCATGCTGCCGCGCATCGTCACGCACGCGAGAATCTTCTTCCGCCAGGTGCCTTGCCGCACCAAGCGCGAGGAGTTCGTTGCGGAGACCGTCGCTTTGGCGTGGCAATGGCACCTGCGGATGGCGTCGCAAGGCAAGGATGCGCGGCAGTTCGTCTCGGTCCTGGCGGCCTTCGCCGCTCGGGCCGCGAAGAGCGGCCGCAAGCTGGCCGCGATGAACAAGGATGTGATGAACGAGCGGCCCCAGATGAAACGCGGGTTCGTGGTTGGCAAACTGCCCGACTTCTCGTGTCCGTCCGGCCAACCGCGTCCCCAGCGCCGATACTGGGTGGACGGCGAAGGTGGCGGGAAGTTCGAGCGCGGGTGGTCGAGGCAGCAGCACGGAGCAGGCGCAGCGGCGAGGGGCCGCTATGGATTCGCTGTGCC
>JAEUIF010000152.1 GCA_016795185.1 Planctomycetia bacterium
CGAAAATTTCGTAGGGTCCGCTGTGCGGACCGCTCCAGCCGGTCGCAAAATGCTCTTGTTTCATTTTCCGACGGGTTTTAGCACCGTCTCAATGGCCGTGCGCATCGCCTTGTCCGCTCCCGGCGCGACCCAGCACCAGTCGTGCAGGTTGCTATCCTTCTCCTCGACGGTGCGTTCGGTCGGGATGTAGCCCGGCGCGCACTCGCCGTAACCGGCCGTCATCACGAAGCCATCGGGCCGCATTTGCTGCGCGTGCAGTTGAAACTCCACATCCGCTTCCGCCGGCAGCAGTAGATACTGCGCGGGGCCGAAATCGACGACGGGCACATCCAGCTGAAAGCCAGCCTCCGCGCGCTGCCGCCAGCTCAGGCCCAGCGCCGCCAGGCACTGGCCGAACGGTTTCGGGTCGGTGGTCAGCCGTTTGGTCAGGTCCGCCACCGTGAAGCCCGGGTCGTTGCGCGGCTCCAGGCGCAGCTTCGTCGAGCGAAAGGCGACCTGCCGCAACGGCTGCTTCTTCGTCGCAGTCCAGGCGGCGGTCATCGCCTGGTAGATCTTGTCCGCCAGCACCGGACGGTTCTCCGGTGCGCCGTCGTTGTACTTGCCGGCGGTAACGTTGCCGCTGCACCCGGAGATGTACAGCACGGCGGCTTGCGGGTGATCCGCCTGAAAGCGCTTGCGGGCCTGGCCGACGAAGTCCGCGGTCACCGCGCCCTTGCCGTAGTAACTCATCGGGTGCGTGGCGTAAGCGGACAGGATCGCCGCGGGTTTCTCGTCCTCCCAGAAGCTAAGTGTCTTGAGCCAGGGGTCGATGGTCCCTTCGGGATATTCGCGCAGCTTCGGATCGCGGGTAGCGCTCATCCGGCCATACTGCGGTTTGCCGTCGGCCGTCACGAAGCGCCGGTTGGACGCGACTTCCGCGACCTTCGCTTGCCCAATGCCCAGGTGGGTGACGGGCCGGGCCGCCGCCAGGCAGTCGCGCAGCGCCTTTGCCACGCGCTGCACGGTCTTCTCGTGAAACTCCAGGTCGCAGATGCTGCCCTTGGCCTGATGCTTCTCCAGCAACCGTTGCGCGGTGAGGTCCGCGATCGGCGTATCGTGCTGGTGGACACTGCTGAACAGCACGCGCTCCGGCGTGGTGCGGGCCGCTTCGGCAAGGACAGTCCGCCAGCGGTCGTAAGCGTCGTTACGAATCTCGCACCAGTCGATGGCCGCGATCACGATGGGCTTTTCGTCGCCGAGCAGCACCAGCCCATGAATGAACAGGGGATCTTCGATCTTCTGTACCGGAGCGATGCCGCCGCCCATGCAGGCATGGCCCAGCGGCGGCGTGACCTCGGTGGAGAACGCCGCCAGCCGAAACTTCTCCTTGTCCTGAGCGATGCCGGTCAGCGCCAGCCCGTGCAGACACGCCGCCGCCAGCGCTTCGCGGCGCGAGAGGGATGAATTCACCGAACCTTCATGCTGCATGGGATGTCTCCCTTTACCCAGCGGGCGACGGTCCTCAGCGAGCGGCGGGGTTTATCCCCGCCGGGTGCGG
>JAEUIF010000176.1 GCA_016795185.1 Planctomycetia bacterium
GTAGAGACGGTTGAAATCCCGGTCGAAGACGCACAGATACGCACCGCCGCCTTGGCCGTGCAAGCCGAACGCGCCCTGCGAGGTCGGGGGCGTCGCGCCGGCCCAGCCGCCCACGTAGATGCGGCCCTCCGCATCCGCCGCCAGCGCCAGGGGCCGCATCGAAGCGCCCTGGTCCTTGGCGTGCCGGCCCAGCAGCACCGTGCCGCCGTCCGAGCGGCCAGTCCGGGCATCCAGTCGGCCGATGAAGGTCAAGTGCTGGCCGCCAATGCCGTAAGCCATCTGGAAGCGGTCGCCGCGCGGTTGCGGCAGCTTCTGGTCGAGGTCGTCGCCGTGCCGCCCCCAGACGGTGTTGCCGCCGTGCGCCTGGCCGGCGACGTAAAGCTGGCCGTCGTGGCCCAGCGCCAGGCGCATCCCCTCCGATGCCGCGCCCAGGCCCTTGGCGACCACTTGTTCTTGCGTCCAGCCATGGGCGGTCCAGAGCTTCCGCCCGTGCGCGTCGTAGGCATAAACGAAAGGCACGACTCGGCCGACCGCGTCCGGCAAGTTAGAGCCGGTCGCGAACACGGTGCGCTGTTCGACGTCACAGGCGAGGTCGTGGATCATCCGGTCGGCGACGGTCCAGGACTGGAGCGCCTTACCCTGACGGTCGAGCGTAGTGATGGTGTTGCCCGCGAGGACGACCGCGCCGCCCTCCGGTCCCGGCACCATGCGCGCAAACTTCCCCTTCGTCGACCAGACCGTTTGCCGCAGGGCGGCGTCGAGCTTAGCGCAACCGAACGCGCCGGCCGCGTAGACCTGGCCCGCGCCGTCGAGACTCAGCGCATCTACCGACCCCTCGAAACGCATGCTGGCCTGCACCCGGCTGCCGTCGGCCGCCAGCCGCAGCACCACACCGTCGCCGCGGCCACTCTGTCGTTCGGGACGCCCCAGCTCCGGGTCCGCGCCGGGCAGCGTACCACCGATATAGATGGAGCCGTCGGACGCCACGGCGGCAGCGTTCAGGGTACTGGCCCCCTGCCCGCCGAGCCAGGTGGCCAGCAATACCGGAAGATCGTCGCTGGCAGCGTGTTTCGGCAGGGGACGAGCGGCCAGCGACATGCCCGGCGCGGCGACGACGTAGGAGCCTGCCGAAACCTCGGTCGTTTGCCCGTCGGTATTCCGTCGCAAGCGCGCCGCACCGCGCTCGACTTCAAGGCGTGTCGAGGTCGGCGCAGCCACCAGCAGGCCGCGGGCCCTTCCGCCCTGGGCCTCCACCTCCGCCGTCGCCGTTCGCACGGCGAACGAGTGCGACTCATCCACCTCGAAGGTCAAACTGCCCTGCCGCAGTTCCACGGTCTTGCCGCCGTCGGGCGGTGCGGCGAGATCGACGATACTGCCTTCCGCCACCTCGAGACGCACCGCACCCTGGAAGCGCAGCGTGGCATTGCCTTCCGGGGCGACGATGAGCTGATCGCCCCAGTGCAACACCATTCCATCCGTCGCCGGCTGTTCCGCTCCACCGCGCACGACCACCACTTGCCGGGCGGCGACGAGTACGAGTTCATCGGGGTTGGCCACTGGGGTTCCAGGGCGGGCCCAGAAATAGGCCAGACCCACGGCGCAAAGCAAGCCGGCGGCGCAGGTCGCCAGCCAGCTCAGCCGGCGGACGCGACTGGCCGGCGCAGGCCCACGCGCGGCGGCGGGAACGACGGCTTCCTGACAAGCCAGCGTGCGGCCGTCGGTTTCCTGCTCGATCTTTTGCAGCAGCATGTGCTGGTGCAGATAGTCCCAGTAGAGCCGGCGGGCCTCGACATGGTCCAGGAGCAAGCGCTCCAGTTCGGCCTGGCGCTCCTCCGTCAGCTCACCTTCCAGGTAGTCGTCCAGCAGGGCGAGGAGGTGGTCGCGGTCCATGTCAGGCTTGCCCCTTGAGCGCCAGGCGGCGTTCGACGCATTCGTGCAGGAACTTGCGTGCCCGCGCCAGAGCCACTCGCACCGCGTTGGCGGTCCAGGACAGCTGCCGCGCGATTTGCCGCGGCGTCAACGGCGGATCGGCATAGCGCAGCGACACCATCTCGCGGGCGCGCGGGGCGATTTGCTGCAAGCAGCCCTGGAGCGCCTCGTAGCGCGGCATCAGCAAGCCGTCCGCCTGGGGCGCTTCATCCGCCAGCACTTCCAGCACCTCGGCCGAGAGCAAGGGTACGCTGCGCTTCAGCTGGCGATATTGCTCGAAGACCTTGAGCCGCGCCACGGTCCGCGCCCAGGCCAGAAAGTTGGAGCCGAGTTGGAAATCGTGTGCCTTGGCCGTCAACGTCAGGAAGAGTTCCTGGAAAATGTCGTCGGCTACTTCTTGCTGCGGCACCAACCCGCGCAGGAAGCCGCGCAGCAAGTCCGCATGTTGCAGGAAGAGCATTTGCACTTCCTGCACATGCTGTGCTGGTCCAGAGGTCGCCAAAGGTTCGTCCATGGTGCCAGCCGCCTCGCGGGGACAATAGTAATGACCCGGTCGCCCCGCGCATTAGCAAGAATTGCGCAATCGGCAAGTAATGCGGCAGCGTCCGCCGCCGTCGAGCCCGTAGCCGGGCGTTCGCCGCTCCGCGGGAGACTGGCCTGGACTGCATTCGGTCCAGCTCACTTCGGCTTCAGGTGCTTGTTGAAGAAACCGACCACGGCGGGCCGTAGGTCTTTCTCCTTGGGTTCGAGGTGAAAGCTGTGCGGCGCGCCTTCGACCAGAATCAGTTCGTGCTCGACCCCGGCGGCCTTCAGGGCGTCGGCCATCAACTTCGACTGTTCGACCGGCACGGTGGCGTCTTTCGTGCCGTGAACGATCAGCACTGGCGGATTGCCCTTGCGGGCGTAGGTGATGGGCGATGCCTGCTTGTAGAGTTCCGGCTGGCCCGCGAACGTGCCGGGCAGCATGACATGGTCCTTGCCGCGCTGCACCAGGTCGGCGGGGCCGTAGAGATCGACCACCGCCTGCACCTTGCTGGAGAACTGGCCGTAAGGCTCCTTGGGTTCCAGCCCCGCTTCCGGCGTGGGCAGGCCGACCATCAGGGCCAGGTGGCCGCCCGCCGAACCGCCGATGACGCCGATGTGCTCCGGATCGACCTGGTACTTGTCGGCGTTGGCCCGCAGCCAGCGGACGGCCGTCTTGCAGTCGTGCAGGTTGCGCGGCCAGGTGGGCTTGTCCTTGGCCGCGAGCACGTAGTCGATGCTGATGCAGACGTAGCCGTGCTTCGCAAGGGTCGTGCCGATGTTCTGCTCGCGCGCCCCGCGCTTGGTGCCGCCAGTCCAGCCGCCGCCGTGGATGATGACGATCCCCGGCCGGCGCTCGTTCTTCTCCACCCTGGCCGGCAGGTACAGATCGAGCTTTTCCGCGCGCTGCTCGCCCAGGTAGGCAAGGTCGTGCTCGATCTTGACATCGGGGTCGGCGGCGAACAGTGCAGCCGCGCCCAGCAACAGCACCATGGCGGACCCTGGCCAGCGATTCATGCTTCACTCCCGTGGCGGGCTCGTGCGCCCGGCGATTTTTTTGCAGCGGTTCGACTTCGCTTCTGCTATAGTCCTTCCCATACACTGCCAGTTGTAACCCCGCATGAAGGCTAGCGCCCCACCCCTGCCCAGACTCGCCCGAACGCCCTGCCACCTGCCGCATGAGGTAGTAGCGTGCCACACACTCCACACCGCAGTTCGTTCGTGCGCTCCTTCGCGCTCGTCCTTTGTGCCCAGGTCGCAGGCGCTGGCCCCTGCCTGGCGCAAGGGCGGATCGAACGTATCGATCCCCCCGTGGCCCAGCGCGGCAAGACGACGCGCGTCACGCTGGTCGGTTCGCAGCTGGCCCAGGCGGTGGACCTCTGGTCCAGCTTGCCAGCCGGGAAGTTGAAAGCGACGCCCGTCGGTCCCAGCGAGCCGGGCAAGGCTACCCTGGACGTCGAAGTGACGGCGGACGCCCCGGTCGGGCCGTGCGGTCTGCGCCTGGCCACACGCGACGGACTGAGCAACACCCACCTGTTCCTGATCGACGATCTGCCGTCGCAAGCGAAGACCGACGCGGCGTCCATGAAGGTCGCCTTGCCGGTTGCCAGCTGGGGTGTCTGTCGCGAGGCCAGCGTCGAGCGGTTCACCATTGAGGCGACTGCCGGGCAGCGCGTCAGCTTTGAGGTCGTGGGCAGCCGTTTCGGCAAGGACTTTGACCCACTGGTGACGCTGCGCGACGCCGCCGGCAAGCTCCTGGCCGAACACGACAACTCCGTGGGCCTGTGTTTCGATTGCCGGTTCGAACACGTCTTCACCGCAGCGGGAACGTATCAAGTGGAGGTACGTGACGCTCGCTATCAAGCGCCCGAGCACGCCAGTTACGTGCTGCGGATGGGCCGCTTCCCGGCGGCGCGCGTGGCCCTGCCCGCGGTCGTCGCGCCCGGCCAACGCAGCGTACTCCAGCTGCCCGAGATTGGCGCGCAACTCGCCGTGGACATTCCCGCCGAACAACCTCACGGCACCTTCGTCGCGAACCTGCGCCGGCCTGACGATCAGGGTTCAACCTGGCTGCCGGTGCTGGCCACGGACGCCACGCTGACCGTGGCTACCCAGCCCTGCCAGTCGCTGGAGCAAGCTACGCCGGCCGTGGTACCTGGCGTCCTGTGCGGTGTGCTCGATAAACCGGGCGCGCGTGATTTCTTTCGCTTGATGCTCGACAAGGGCCAGCGGATTCGCGTGCGCGGTGAGGCGCGGGCACTGCAATCGCCCGCCGACCTCGAACTGGCGCTCCTCGATGCCAAGGGCGCGGAGGTCCGCCGGGCCAGCGATCCGGGCCGCGACGACGTGAACGTCGAATTCACCGCTCCCGCCGCCGGCGCCTACGGCCTGGCGGTGCGCGACCTCGCGCGCGACGGCAGTCCCGCCCATGCCTACCGCATCGAAGTGCGCGGCCCGCAGCCGACAATCACGGTCAGCGCCGAGGTCGAGGGGCTGACGATTCCCCAGAATGGCTACCAGTCGCTGCCTCTGCTGGTCACGCGCAGCGAGAAGTTCGGCGCGCTCAAGCTCCACCTGGTCAACGCCCCACCCGGCCTGAGCCTGACGCCCGACGAGATTCCCGACGGTGAAACCACGTTGCTCGCCCGACTGTCGGCCAACGGCGACGCCCCGCTGGGACTGCACGCCCTGCAAATTGTCGCCCAGCCAGTAGCGGCGGACAGCGGGGTCGCGGCGGTCCCGGTGCGGACCATGCCCCTGATCGACCGCCGCCGCGTGAACGTGGACCTGATTCCGTACGCGCTGCGTGAAGATCAGCAGCGCTTGCCCGCAGCGCTCACCGATCGGCTGGCCGTGCAGATCACCCCGGCAGCGCCCTTCACGGTCGAACTGACCGAAGCGCTGGTGACGCTCGGCCGCTATCAGCATGCGGACATTCCCATCGTGACCACGCGCGTGCCGGGCTTCGATGCGCCGATCTCCTTCACCGCGCGCGGCGGCCAGCTGGGCAACAAGGAAGACATTCGCACCCGAGTCTTCGCCGAGTTCCCGCAAGCCACGGCGGACCAGCGCGAAGTAAAGGGTAGCGTGCATTCACGCATTCTGTCGAACATCGGCAAGGTACGCATCGAAGTCGAAGGCAGCGCCGTGCATCAGGGCCGGCGCATCACGCTGACACGCAGCTTCGACCTCGACCTGCGGCCGGTGTTCCGGGTGAGCGTCGCGCCGGAGAAGCTGACACTACCCGCCGGCGGCACCACCAAGATTCGCCTGCTGGCCAATCGCCTTCAGGGCTTCGACGGCGCGGTGGCCGTGCAGATCAATCCCGTCCAGGGATTGGAGCTGCCCGCGAAACTCGAAATTCCGCGCGGCCAGGAGAGCATCGAGGTCGAGGTCAAGGTGCCGGCCGAAACGACGCCGCGCCGCATCCAAATCCGCGCCCGCTGCGCCGCCAACGTCGGCGCGTTCGAGGAAGAGCTGCAAGCCCAGATCGGCGAAGTCGAAATTCCCAAGCCGGAACCTGCCAAGAAGTGACCGCCGCCGCGCGGAAGGAATTGCACATGAACCGCTACTTGCTCTTTGCCGCCCTCGTCGGCCTCCTGCCCGGCTGGTGCTTCGCCGCCGACGCGCCGCCCACGCCCACGCCCACGCCCACGGCGCTGAGTGCCATACCGGCCGAGTTCGTCCTGCAAGGTCCGCGTTCCCGGCAGCCGCTGCTGGTGACGGGCACGCTCGGCGAGTTTGCGGCGGACTGCACGACGAAGACCACCTACGCCAGCAGCGATGCCACCATCGCGCGCGTCGATGAACGCGGCTTGGTGACGCCGCAGGCCGACGGGACCGCCGAGATCGTTGTTCGGCATGCGGGCCGGGAAGCCCGTGTCCAGGTGACGGTGCGCGGCATGAGCGACCCCGCGCCCATTGACTTTCGCACCGAAGTGATTGCAGCGCTGTCGCGGGCCGGCTGCAACCAGGGCATGTGTCACGGCGCGCCGCAGGGCAAGAACGGCTTCCGCCTGAGCCTGCGCGGCTACGACCCCGATCTTGACCTGCTCACGCTGACCCGCGAACTCGGCGGCCGGCGCGTGCATGTCCAGACTCCGGAAGAAAGCCTGGTGCTGCTGAAAGGCTCCGGCCGCGTGCGCCACCAGGGCAGCGTCGCGTTTCATCCGGGCGACCCGGCCTATCGCACGCTGCACGCCTGGATCGCCGAGGGTGCCCGCCCCAGCCCGAGCGCGGCGAAGTTGGTGCGGCTCGAAGTGTTGCCCGAAGCGCGTCGGCTGCACACGGCGTACCCCCGGCAGCAGATGATCGTGCGCGCTCACTTCGATGGCGGCGCGGTCCGC
>JAEUIF010000200.1 GCA_016795185.1 Planctomycetia bacterium
GGGAGGCCATATGAACCGCCAGAGTGATGGCGCGCCGGGTTGGCTGGTACTCTACCGCGGCTGGATGAAACTCCAGTATATGGTCGACGGCGCTGAGACGATCCGCCGTCGCCCACCCAAAAATCGTGATGAAACTTGAGGGATGAACCCCGCCGCTCGCCATGAGGTGACGAGCCTGATCGGACGCTCAACTCTCACTTCTTCGCCCGGTTCCAACGGATCAGGCAGCCGCGGGCTAGCGTTTCGCCCTTGGCGGGCTTCTCGCCTTTCAGCAGGGCGTCGAGGGCGTCTTCCAGGAAGCGGACCTTCACGTTGGCGGCGGTGCTGGTGTCGTCCATCGCGCCGAGGTAGGCGATCTTGCGCTCCCTGTCCAGCACGAAGAATTCCGGCGTGTAGCTCGCGCCGTAATCCTTGGCGATCTGCTGCGTTTCGTCGAACAGGTACGGAAAGTTAAAGCCCTTCTCCTTCGAGCGTTCGACCATCTTCGGCAGCTTGTCCTGCTCAATGACGTTCACGTTGACTGCCGCCACGGCAACCTTGCCGTCGTACTTTTTCGTGAAGGCGATGATGCGGTCTTCGTAGTCCACGGCGATCGGGCAGCTGTTGCAGGTGAAGACCAGCACGACGAACGGTTTGTCTTTCAGGTCGGCCAGCGAATGCTTCTTGCCGTCCACGCCGGGCAGGTCCTTCCAGACCGGGGCGACATCGCCGACGCTCAGCTTCTTGTTGAACTCCCCGGCGGGGGCCAGGGCCGACAGGGACAGCAGGGCGATTAGACACGTGGCGGCGATGGCGCGGCGCATGGCGGTCTCTCTATGGAAATGGGGTTGGCGTTCGCGTGCTAAACCGCAAGCGGCGGAGCGGTCACTCGTCGCGCGGCTGCACGCTCCAGTACCAGGGTGAGATCAGGGCCATTTTGGGGTTGGTGTTGAGGAGCGCCATGATGCCGCGCACGTCCGGCGGCAGCAGTTCGCGGATGCGGGCCTTGCCTTCTTCGCCCAGGGCCGGGAACGAATCCTCCTCGCGGAAGCGCGGCCCGGTGATGGTCAGGGTCACGCCGGCCTTGCCCATCTTCTTGGTCAACTCCGACTTGAACCGGCCGACGTTGGCCGACACCATCGCGATCACCAACTTTTGCTTCGGCTCCTCCGACAATTCGCTGAACAGCTTGGCGATTTCCTTCTCGTCCACCTTGTCATTGAGGAGGTCACGCAGCCTTTCAGCCGTCTCGCGGGCCAGCAACACCTTGAAGCCATTCTTGCCGTCAATGTCTTGCAGACGCACGCGGCGTTCGCGTGGCACGGGTTGCGGCGCGGGCACTGGCTCCTGGGCGGGCAGCGAACCAGCCAGGAGGATGAACGACAGGCCCAACAGCAACAAGCGGGCATAGCGGAAGGTGGTCTTCATGACGGATGCCTCTCTGGTTCGTTGAACGGGGCGTCAGCGCTCGCCTTGGGCGCGGCTAAACGGGACGATTACTTCTTCCCTAAACAATACACGGTTCCCTTTTCGGTGCCAATCACCAACCGCCCGCCGCCGACCGCCGGCGAAGCGCTGAGCGGCGCGCCGAGTTTCACGTCTTGCAGCAGCGTCCCCTTGGCGAGATCGAGGACGTAGAGCTTGCCGTCGAGTGAGGGGCCGTAGACCTTGTCGCCGACGACCACCGGCGAGCCGTTGACGTGCTTGTCGGTCAGGAAACTCCAGGCTTCCTTGCCGGTCTTGCGGTCGATGGCCCAGATGCGGCGGTCCCGGCTGCCGGCCAGCACGAATTGCTCCGTTACCGCCGGCGAGGCGAAGAAGGCGTTCGCCGCCTTCGGGGCCTCGAACTGCCAGGCGATCTCGGCCTTCTTCCAGTCGATGGCCAGCACCTGGTTGCTCGACATGGTGCCGACATAGATGCGGTCGCCGTGCACCGCGGCGGAAGCGCCGACCTGGCCACCCAGGTCCACCTTGGCCAGTTGCTTGCCCTGCTTGAGGTCGATGACGTGCAGGTTGCTGTCGCAGCCGGCGGCGAACGTGCGGTCGCCGACCACCGCGGGGGAACCGTTCACCGGCCCGCCCGGCACCTTGTACTTCCAGACCAGCTTGCCGTCCGGCCCCAGGCAGTAGAGGTGCTCGTCGCCTGAGCCGAACAGCACGTTGTCGCCCGCGAAGTTGGCCCCGGAACTGATCTCGCCCTCGGTCTTGTAGCGCCACTTTTCCTTGCCGGTATCGGCCGCGACGCAGAAGAAGTCACCGTCGATGTTGCCGACGTAGACCAGGCCGGCGCGGACGCCGACCGCCGCCTTGATCGGCCCGGCCTTGAACTTCCACTTCTCCTTGCCCGTGGCCAAGTCCAGGGCGTACAGGTGTTCGTCGTAGGAGCCGACGTAGACGACGCCGTTGACGATGGCGGCGGCGGCCTCGACGGCGTCCTTGGTCTCGAAGGTCCAGAGCGTTTCCAGCTTTTTCGGCAGTTTGTCCTGGCCCACGCCGGTTTGCAGCGCGTCGGCGCGGAAGGTCGGCCAGTCGGCGGCCAGCACCTGGAAACCGAACACTCCAAGCGACACCACTGCCAGGATTCGAGCAGTCATGGCAAAATCCCCGCTTGCGGCTTCGCAGTCATAGGACTGCTGGAGCAAACCTGTGTAGGGTCCGC
>JAEUIF010000220.1 GCA_016795185.1 Planctomycetia bacterium
CGGAGGCGAGCGCTGTGTACACAGCGCTCGCCTCCGGCTCGCGGCTAAACGAGCCTCAATTGCAATCTCCGCGCCGTGCCGGTTTAATAGCCGACATGAGCGCGCATTCTCCGACGCTGCTGGTCGTCGATGATAACGAACTGAACCGCGAAGTCCTCACCCGGCGCTTGCAGCGCCGGGGATACGACGTACTCGCGGCGCACGACGGCCAGGCAGCCTTGGCCCTGCTCGCCGAGCAGCGCTTTGACTTGATCCTGCTCGACATCTTGATGCCGGGCATCAGCGGCATCGACTTGCTGCGGCGCATCCGGCAGATCCACGCGCCGACCGAAGTGCCGGTCATCATGGTGACCGCCGTCGATGAAAGCGCCCAGGTCGTCGAAGCGCTGAACCTGGGCGCCAACGATTACATCACCAAGCCGCTCGATTTCGCCGTGGTGCTGGCGCGCGTGCAGACGCAGCTGGGCGCCAAGGCGGCCGTCGATCGCATTCGCCAGCTCGAACGCAACGTGCAATTGCACAACGAGGACCTGGCCCAGACGAACCGCTGGCTGGAGCAGGCCAACGCCGAACTGGCCGATGCCAACCGGCGGATGCGCGCCGACCTGCTGCTGGCCGCTCAGGTGCAGAACAGCCTGCTGCCGCGCGTCTTGCCCGAGTTCCCGCAGGCGCGACTCGCCTGCCGCTTTCAGGCGTGCAGCGAACTGGCCGGCGACCTGTTCAATGTGGTGCAACTCGACCGCCGGCACGTCGGTTTGTACGTGCTCGACGTGGTCGGCCACGGCGCAGCTGCCGCCCTGCTGGCAGTGATGGCCAGCCGTGTGCTGAACCGTTTGCTGCCCGCGTGGGACCCGGAATCGGGCGAGCGTCCGCCCGTAGTGCTGCGTCCGGCCGACCTGGCGGCGCAGCTGTCCCGCGAGTTTCCGCACAATCCGGATACCGATCAGTACTTCACCATCCTCTACGCACTGCTCGACCTCGAAACCCTGAAGTTGACCTTCGTCTCCGCTGGCCATCCCTGGCCGATCGTGCTGCGGCGCACGGGCGAGATTCAGCGCTTCGACGCGCCGGGCCCGGCCATCGGCTGGGACCTGACGCACTATCGCGACACGACCGTGCAGCTCGAACGCGGCGACCGCCTGTTGCTGTACACCGACGGCTTGACCGAAGCCATCGACGCCGACAAGGAGATGTACGGTTCGGAGCGTGTCATGGCCTCACTCGTGGGCAACCGCCAGCGGCCCTTGCAGGACAACGTCGAAGCACTGTACCGCGCGGTGCAAGCCTGGTCCGGGACGGCCGGGTTGCGCGACGACCTGACCATCCTGTACTGCGAGGTGGGCGAGCCACAGCCTTTGCTGTCCGCTCCGGCCGCGGCGCCCTCGGTCCACGAAATGCGGACGCTGACGGACGTGCCCGCCGCTGACACAGCCGTGGCGGGCCTGCGCACCCAGGTCGGGGCAGCACCGCCGGCGCGAACGGAAACTCGTCCCCTGGCTCCACCGCCTCCGGCATCGGCCGGCACGGCGTCAATGCCCGATGCGTCCTACAGTTTCCTGTCGCCGCCGCAAGCCGCTGGGGAACTGGGCCGCCTCGGTCCCTATCGGGTGCTGCGCCTGCTGGGCACGGGCGGCATGGCCGTGGTTTTTCAGGCCGAGGATACGCAGCTCTTGCGGCGCGTCGCCCTCAAGGTGCTGAAGCCAGACCTGGCCGCCAACGCGTCCTTTCGCGAACGTTTCCTGCGCGAGGCGCGGGCCGTCGGCGCGATTCAGCACGACCGTATCGTCACGGTCTATCAAGTAGGCCAGGAAGCCGGTGTACCCTTTTTCGCCATGCAACTCTTGCAGGGCGAGTCCCTGGAATCACGACTCCGCCGCGACGGCTGCCTGCCGTCGTCCGAGGTGGTGCGTTTGGGCCGTGAGATCGCCGAAGGGCTGGAAGCCGCCCACATGCAGGACTTGATCCATCGCGACGTGAAGCCGGACAACATCTGGCTCGAAGCTCGCCCGCACGAACCGGCGCGCGTCAAGCTGCTCGACTTCGGCCTGGTCCGCCAGCAAGGCGGCGCGCCGCATCTGACACAGGTCGGACTCGTGCTGGGTACACCCACCTACATGTCACCGGAACAGGCCCGGGGCCGAGTCCTCGACGCGCGCTCCGATCTGTTCAGCCTGGGCATCGTGTTGTACCGCATGTGCGTCGGCGAACTGCCATTCGACGGTTCCGATACGCTGGCCACGCTGGCGGCCCTGGCGATGGACGAACCCAGGTCGATCGCGGAACTGAATCCGCGCGTGCCGTCCGCCGTGGTCGCGCTCGTGGAACGCTTACTGGCGAAGCGCAAGGAAGACCGGCCGGCCAACGCACGGGCCGTCATCGAGGCCCTGCGCGCCATCGAAATCGAAACGCCAGTGACGACGCCCTGACGACCATCGTTTTTTCTTGCGTTTGCCCCTCCGCCGCGCCAGGATACTGCTCGGTCGTTTCCCTCCCACCCCGGCTTCTCTTCCCACAAAGGGGGCACTCCGATGAAGCCAGCGTTCTTTCTTTGCACGTTGCTGACCGCATTCGCTTGCCTGGTCGCGCCCGGCGGCGCTCAAGACAAGGCCGGTCCCAAGGACAACATGCCGCCCGACGGCTTCACCGCGCTGTTCAACGGCAAGGACATCTCGAACTGGAAAGACGCCGACAAGCAGGCGGATTCCTGGAAGGTGCAGGACGGCATTCTGCTCTACACGGGCAAGGGCGGCAAGAACCTGACCACGGCCAAGAACTACGGCGACTTCGAGCTGTGGGTCGATTGGAAGATCGGCAAGGGCGGCGACAGCGGCATTTACGTCCGCGGCGCGCCGCAAATCCAGATCTGGGACAACAAGGAAGGGTCCGGGGGGCTGTGGAACAACCCCGCCGGTTCGGCCGGCAAGGTGCCGCTCGTCGTCGCCGACAAGCCGGTCGGCGAGTGGAACACTTTTTACATCAAGATGATCGGGTCGAAGGTCACGGTGAAGCTGAACGACAAGCTGGTGGTGGACAACGCCGACATGCTCGGGGGCAAGGTCAAGCCGGAAGGCACCATCGAGCTGCAAATTCACGGCAACCCGCTGGCGTTCAAGAATGTGTATGTCAAAGAACTGAAGTAATTGAGGGGTGCAGTGAATGACCAAGGGTTCGTGGCCCGACTGAAATCAGGGCCACGAACCCTTGGTGTTTTTCGTACGTCGGGCTTTCCAGCCCGACACACAGCGCCGGAACCAAATGGTGCAGCGGAGCGGGCGCAGCGAGTGTTTGACGCTGCGTGTCGGGCTGGAAAGCCCGACGTACATAGCGAGGGCGCTCCGTGGACCGCGTTAGCGCGGCCGGTCTTTGCGGTCGCGAAGCTGGCGACTCGCTTCTTGCAACAGTTCCGGCATCTGCACCGGCGTGATCGCGATGAACTTGTACCACTCGCGCGCCAGGGCGTCGAGCTTGGCGTCGTCGAGCGTGCCGTCGGGCCGGGCCATGTTGAAAGCCCGCGCGAAGCAGGCCAGGTGAATGTCGCCGTCGAACTCCAGGTCGCGGGGCAGCTTGGCCAACTCCTCGCCATAGCGCAGCAACCCGTCAAGCTGACGTTCCATCAAGTAGTACGTGAACGACCAGGCCATCGTCCGAGCTTTCAGCAGCAGGACATCATCGTTCTCGGCCTTGGCCCGGTCGAAATAGGTGTCTTGCAGGACGTTGCGGATCGCCTTTTCCGGCTCTTCCAGTTGCTTCTCCTGCTCCCAGACCTTCCACTGCACCAGGTAGGTCCAGCTGGGCGCGCCGGTGGTTGGCCAGAATGCACCGGTGTGAATCAGTGGATCGAATTTCGGCGTCTCGAAGAACGCCGGCCAGCCGAACTGAATCCATTCCGGCATCTCCACGCCGCGCGGCAGCATGCCCAGCGCCGCCAGCAGTTGCCGGCTGCCCTGGTGGCTGGTGGTGGCGATCTCCGATTCTTCATCCAGGCACTTCTTGACCAGGGCCATCGTCTGCGCGTAGGCGATTTCGATCGGACTGGCCTTCATCGTCCTGGGCAGCGTCCACTTGGGACTCATGATGTTCTTCAAATCCCAGCCACCCTGGATCAGTTCGGTGATGCGGCGGTAGACGGGGTCCGACGGACCATCGACGCGATTGGTGGAGAGCACCACCAGGTTGTCGCGGCGGGCATAGAAACCATCGGCCACCAGCGGTACGGAGTCGAAGGCCCGATGGTTGATCTTGAAATTCGCCGGCTCCTCGATCAGCACGGCCACCAGGCGGCGATCCGGCGCCGGCAGCGCCTTGCCCTTCAGTGCCCACCAGTAGTAGAAGGTCTCCAGGTTACGTTCGAGCCGGTTGAGGCGGTTGCGCGCCTCGATGTTGGCGGCCGGCGACTTGGAATCGTAAATGAGCGCGTAGTGCTCGCTGCGGTCCACCTTGCCGCTGACCTGGTCTTTCCAGTCGATGCCCACATCATCACGGCTCAGGGACTGCTTCAAATTCTCTTGCACTTGCTTGTAGGCCTTGACCGCGGCGGCGGGCGGCCCGTCCTTCGGTTCCGATTTGATCAGGTCGGTCATGTCGGCCTGGAACTGCGGGAACAGCCCATTGGTCAGCGCGTACTCGGCCAGGTCGAGGTAATTTTGCGGCGACTTGTTCTTGAAGATGTTCAGGTCCTTGCGCTTGGTCTCGTAGCGCTGGAACACCGTGGGCCGCACGATCGGTTTGCCCTCCGGCCCGATCTGTACGTGCTGGCCGTCGGTGAGCAGGTAGGTGCGGCCCCACTTGTGCTGGAGTTCCGTCAGGTGGACGCCGGCGGGCAACGGAAAGTTGGTGATCGGCGTGGCCTTGGTGTACTCGACGAAGACCACCACGGTGAGCGGCTTCTCGGGGCCGCCCATGTCCGTCTCTTTCAGCGGCTTGACCTCAACATTGCCGCCCGCATTCTCCACCTTGACGTTCGGCCGCAGGCCCATGTTGACCTTGATCATGAAGTAGTTGGCCTGGGCGCTGCCGACGGCGACGCCGAGAAAGGCCAACCAGGCGAACATGCTGCGCGTCATGGCAAGTAACCTCCGCCGAATGCACGAGTTGAAGCGGGACCGGGCAGTGTTAATTGTGGGCGACGGCAGCGCGCGCCGCAACGGCAAATCGCGGCGGTCTGCTGCCCGCGTTTTCTCCTTTCCTTTCCCCGCGCCATACGCTTTATTCTCTGGGACTGTACAAACTGCTAAGGTAACACCAACGGAGATTGCATCATGGGCGTCAATGTACCCCTGAACCGGAAGCTGCGCATGGGCCTGATCGGCGGCGGTCAGGGCGCGTTCATCGGCCGCGTCCACGTCACCGCCGCCGTGCTCGACAACCGCGCCGCGCTGGTCGCCGGCGCGCTCTCGTCCGATGCCGCCAAGGCCAAGGCTTCCGCGCCGGATTACGACATCGCCGACGCCCGCGCCTACGGTTCCTACCAGGAAATGGCCGAGAAGGAAGCGAAGTTGCCCGCCGACCAGCGCATCGACTTCGTCACCGTGGCCACGCCCAATCACACGCACTTCGAGATTGCCAAGACGTTCGCCGAGGCCGGCTTCAACGTCATGTGCGACAAGCCGTTGACCTTCGACCTGAAACAGTCCGAGGAGCTTCTCAAAGTTGTCGAGAAGAGCGGTGTGGTCTTCGGCGTCACACACAATTACACGGGCTATCCGCTGGTCCGGCAGGCGCGCGAAATGGTGCAGAGCGGCGAACTGGGTGAGATCAATGCCGTGCGGGCGTTCTATATTCAGGGCTGGCTGCGCACCCGGCTGGAGAGCGGCGGGCAGAAGCAGGCGGCCTGGCGCACCGATCCGAAGCAGTCCGGCGCGGCGGGCTGCTTCGGCGACATCGCGACCCATGCCTACAACCTGGGCCGCTACATCACCGGCCTGATTCCCGACCAGATCGCATGCCAGCTCAAAGTGTTCGAGCCCGGTCGGGCGCTGGACGACTACGGCACCGCCCTGATCCGCTACCAGAACGGCGCGCTGGGCACGGTGACGGCGTCGCAGATTTCGCATGGCCGGGAGAACGACCTCTGGATCGAGGTGGACGGCACCAAGGGCGCTCTCGAATGGCACCAGGAAGAGCCGAACAAGATGCTGGTCCGCGCCAACGGCCAGCCGCACCGGCTCTACACGCGCGACCCGAACGCCCCCTTCATGACCGGCCAGGGTAAGGCCGCGTGCCGGCTGCCGAGCGGCCATCCCGAAGCGTTCCTGGAAGCATTCGCGAATATCTACACGGCTTGCTACGCGGACATGGCCGCGCGGGCCGACGGTAAGAAGTTCGAGACGAGGAACACGGTTTACCCCAACGTGTACGACGGCGTGGATGGCATGAACTTCATCACGCAGAGCGTGGCCAGTTCCGCGGAGAACGGTGCCTGGCGTTCGTTGAAGCATGCCGCCTGCCGTTCGTGAAAGGAGCACCAGTCATGAAACGCACCCGTTTGTTCCTGCTGACGGTCGGCGCTCTGCTCGTCCTGGAAAGCGTCGCAACAGCACAGATGATGCTGCCGCCTCCGCCGCCGGGCGGCTACGGGCGCGGCGGCTACCGCTATCGGCCGTATCCGGTGTACGTGCCCTATGGCGTTCCGCAACAGCCGGCGCAGGGTATCGTGTATACGATGCCCCGGCCGCAGGATACGCAACTGCCGCACGCCAGCGGCGCGCTGCGCACGCCGCCGCCTGGCGCGGCGCTGATTTTGGTCCAGGTGCCGGAACAGTTCACGCCGATCCTGTTCGACGGCGCGAAGACCACCAGCGTCGGCACCACGCGCTATTACGTGACGCCGGAACTGCCGATGGGCAAGGCCAGCGTCTACACGGTAACGGCGGTGGTCAACCGTAACGGGCAGCCGGTGAACGAGGAGCGGCAGGTCAGCGTGTCGCCGGGGCAGTCCGTGACGCTGGACTTCACGCGCCCGGCAAAGTGAGAATCTATTCCATCCCGTTCGTAGTACCGCCTTCAGGCGGCGAGTCACTCGCCGCCTGAAGGCGGTACTACGAACGGCCTTTCGCGAAAGGCGACGATCCACCTTGCGTTTCGTCCGCTACGCCATGCTGCTGTTGTCCCTGGCCCTGGTGGTTTGGGGCGCGCTGCTGTTGCGCGAGGGTCTGGATTCACGGGAACTGCGCGCCGCGCGGGTTGCCGACCTGGAAGCCGGTACGCCGCCGCCCGGCGGTTGGTTGAAACTGACCGGCAAGTTGCGAAGCGACGAGCGCGTGATCTGGGACGGTGTGCGGCCCATCGAAACCTATGTCGCCCTGGTGTCCGAGAACTGGAAGCCCGGGCAACCTGTGGTCGTGTTCATCCGCACGAACAACGCCGTGCTCGACCGTCCCGGCAAATTGTTGACGCACACCGAACCGGACGTCATCGGCGTGGTCCGATCACGGTCGCTTCCCGACTGGGTGAAGGACTCGTTCATCTACAATGAGCTACAGCCGGCCGACCGTCCGCTGGTCCTGGAGTTTGAAGCCCGGCCCGGCGATGAACTCTTTTTTGGCGGCCTGTCCTTGATCGCCGGCCTTGGCCTGTGTGGCACCGTGCTGATAATGGGCAGGCGCAAGTCAGCCGCTGGTGCAAAGAGCATTTCGGAGGAGAAACAGCCATGAGTGCGCAGGTCGTCAAGCTGGCTCCGTCCATCCTGGCCGCCGACTTCGCCCGCCTGGGCGAGCAGGTGGTCGAGGCCGAGCGCGCCGGCGCGGATCGCATTCACGTCGATGTCATGGATGGCCATTTCGTACCGAACATCAGTATCGGGCCGGTGATCGTCAAGTCGCTGCGGCCGGTCACCAAACTGCCGCTTGAATGCCACCTGATGATCGAGGAACCCGACCTCTACCTCGACGACTTCGCCGCCGCCGGCGCGGACAGCATTCTCGTCCATCAAGAAGGGGCGGTGAACCTGCACCGCACCTTGCAGCACATTCGCAAGCTGGGTAAGCGCGTCGGCGTGGTCATCAACCCGGCCACGCCTGCGGTGGTGCTGCAAGAAGTGCTGCCCGACGTGGACCTGGTGCTGGTGATGACCGTGAACCCCGGCTTCGGCGGCCAACAGTTCATCCCGACAACGCTGCCGAAAATTCGCCGCATCCGCCAGATGATTGAACAGGTGAAGCCAGGCTGCGAACTGGAAGTGGACGGCGGCATCGACCCGCACACCGCCCCGCAAGCCGTGCAGGCCGGCGCGAACGTGCTCGTGGCCGGTTCGGCGGTCTTTGGGGCCAAGGACGGTGTGGCGGCGGCCATGCAACGATTAAAAGACAGTGT